>JBBQYT010000524.1:0-2547 GCA_038208385.1 Longimicrobiales bacterium
CGGGCAGACCTCAATGTTACGCGCAGTGCCAACTGGGTGCAGAGCGCGCCGTTCCAGCGCCAGAGCGGGACGGTCCGCTACGATATTTTCAACCTCGCGGGCTGGCAGGTGAAGACGGTCGTCACGGGATCACGCATCAACCAGTTCGACACGCCGTCAATCGGCGCCACCCAGTTCAATTCCGATCCCAGCATGAACCTCGCCCCAAGCCTGGCGTACAGGAAAGTGCGCGCGGCGCGGCTCACGAGCGCGTTCGAGAAGCAGAGTGGCGCTTCGCTGTGGAGTTTCACGCCGTTCGTGCGCTACAACCTCATGCTGCTGTTGCCTTCGTGGCAGCTTTCCTACGACCCGCAGACGTGGAGCACGCGCAACAATTCGATCGGCATGTTGGCGAAATACCGTCATGACTTCGCAACGCTCAACGCACGCGTAATTACAGGCGTGGACGTCGACTATAGTCCGGGCGGCTTCACAGCCAATCTGGCGATCGTCGCACCGGTCAATAAAATTTATTCGAACTACACCGAAGGACCACTGCAATACGACTACGACGTTACGTATCACCAGGCGTCGCCGTACGTGCAGACGGAGATCAATCCCACGCAGCGCCTGAAGCTCGAGGCCGGGCTACGCGAAGATTTCACAGGCTATGTGTACACTAACCATCTGTCGGTTCTGACCACGGGCTCGCACAAGCGTCCAGCCGACACATCGGTTGACTATACACACCTCAGCCCGAAAATCGGTGCGACGTATCAGGTCGCCGACGGCGCAATGGCGTTCGTGTCCTATCGCAACGGATTCCGCGCGCCATCTCAGGGCCAGCTGTTTCAGCAGAACTCTGCGGACAACACCGTCGGTCTCATCCCCGTCAAGGTCGACAGCTACGAAGCCGGACTGCGCGGCCAGCTCGGCAATCGCTTCGTATACCAGGTCTCTGCGTACACCATGACAATCCGCGATGACATCATCACGTTCGTCACGGCGCAGAACACACGCGAAGCAAAGAATGCCGGCAAGACGCGTCACAAGGGCCTCGAAGCGACGGTCGGCGTCGCAGTTACACCGATCGTCCGTATTGATGGCAGCTACTCCCGCGCATCGCAACGCTATCTCGAGTGGATCCCACAGGCTGCCCGCACCGATGTCTCAGGCATCGATTACAGCGGCAATCTCATCGAGCAGGCACCCAGGGACCTCGCCAGTGCATTGCTTACACTGTCGCCGCGGTTTCTGCGCGGTGGGCGCGCTGCACTCGAGTGGACTCACACGGGTCGCTACGCCGCCGATCCGGCCAACACGTTCTTCTACGACGGCTACAACGTCGTGAGCATGCAGGCTAATGCGCTGCTGACGCCGAAAATCGAGTTCTTCGCACGCTTGCAGAACCTGACGGATGCGCACTACGCGGAGCTCGTCGCATACGATGCATTCCAGAAGGACCAGTACACGCCCGGTGCACCGCGCGCGATCTTCGCAGGCATCCGCTACACGTTGCAGTAACAATGACGAACGCGAATCGACAAATCGCTCTTGTCGTCATCGGGTGTAGTGCGCTTGCGTTTGTGCAAGCGCGGTAACACCGTGACAATATCACCGGGTCAGCGTGGGGGAAGCCTGTCCGTGCTGCCGGACGGCAAATCGCAGCTGGAGCCGATGGAAAGCTACTCGTCGCATGGCGCATGGGCCATGTACACATTGCACGGTGGACTGGTGTGGAGGGCAAGGCCGGTGTCTTTTATGCTCGTTCTGACGATGGCGGGAAGACGTTTGGCGCCGGCGCGGCCGCTAAGCACGATGATGCGTACGGGCAAACTCGACTAATCAATCAACGGCAAACGTTCTCAACTCGAGGCCAATTTGAAACACTGGAAGATTGCACCGCTCGTTGTCATCGCCATCGTTGCGCTCGTCGGTGTGGCGAAAGCACACGTCGTCGTATTTCCGAAGGAGATCACTGTCGGTGGCTTCGAGGAATTCCACGTACGCGTTCCGAGTGAGAAGGAAGAAGCCACGACGAAAGTGCGCCTCGAGTTTCCGGCGGGTCTCGGATCCGCTCGCTTCAAGCCGAAGGCGGGATGGAACTACGAGGTCGAGAAAGACGCTGCCGGCAACACCGCCGCGGTCACGTGGTCCGGAGGACAGATCGGACCGCAGCAATACGATGTGTTCGACTTCACCGCGCGCGCGCCAAAGACTCCCGGTCCGCTGAGCTTCAAGGCATACCAGACCTATGCGAGCGGTACTGTCGTCGCGTGGGATGGCGCTGTGGGCACGAAGACACCCGCATCCGTGGTGCAGGTGCGCGACAGTGCGAGCATGAAGGGCGCAGCAAGCGGCGGCGCAGCATTCGGGCCGCCCTGGTTGAACATAGCCGCGCTCGCCATCGCGGTGATCGCACTCGCAATTGCGATACTCCGCTCGCGCGCACCGGCGAGGGGTTGAGGCGTGGGTGTCCGGGGGCGCGCATTCATTCTCTCTGTCGGGCTGCTGTTCTCTGCGGGCGTCGGATATCTCTCTGCACACGCGGCGTTCCTCCGGTCTGAC
>JBBQYT010000525.1:0-2511 GCA_038208385.1 Longimicrobiales bacterium
GTCTATCGTCTATCGTCTATCGTCTATCGTCTATCGTCTATCGTCTATCGTCTATCGTCTATCGTTTATCGTATTTCGTCCAACGGGACTCGCGACTCTTCGCCGCTCGTCATGTCACGTACAATTGCAATTCCATCTTTCAGCTCATCGGGGCCGAGCACAACGGTTTTTTTTGCGCCGCGTGCATGGGCGTCCTTGAACTGTTTGCCGACAGCTGTTGCGCGGAAATTGTAGATCACGGAGTGTCCGGCTGCGCGTAGCTTGTGTGCGAGCGTGCGCGCTGCGGCGCGTTCGCCATCAGTTACAGTCACCAGGTAGTAATCGACTGTTGGTGCGGTCGATGGCAGCAGGCCGCGTTCTTTCAGCAGCTCGCCGAGTACGACATCTCCCATGCCGAATCCGAGTGCGGGCAAGTCGGTGTCACTCACTGCGGCGAGCAGCTTGTCGTAGCGACCGCCGCCGCAAATTGCGCGCAATTCGCCCTTGCGGTCGAAAATTTCGAATACTACGCCCGTGTAATACGCCAATCCGCGCACAATGCTGGCATCAAATGCCACATAGTCGGCGAGCCCCATATCGCGTAGCGCATCGAAGTAGAGCGAGAGGCGGCTCAGCTCTTCGGACAGACTCGCGATGCCTGCGTATTCTGCGGCGAGTGCATCGAAGCTCGCGTGCTTGAAGATTGCGAATACGTTGTCGACCGTGTCGGGTCCCAGGCCCGCGTGCTCGCGCAAACGGTCTGCAATGCGCGCATCATCCTCGCGGCCGAGCTTGTCGATCGCCGCATATGTCGCGGGCAGCTGGTCTGCAGGCACACCCGCGGCAAGCAGCAGTTTCTCGAGGAGCCGGCGATCGTTTACGCGTGCGACGATGTCATCAGATGTCAGTCCGAGCATGCGCAGTGAATCGAGTGCAACGGCGAGTACTTCTGCATCGGCTGACACATCCAACTCGCCCACGACGTCGACATTCCACTGATAGTGCTCGCGCAGACGTCCGCGCTGCGTGCGTTCGTAGCGGAAGAGCTGCGGCACGCTGAACCAGCGGATGGGTTTGCGGAGCGCGCCGGCACGTGCACCAACCATGCGTGCGAACGTCGGCGTCATCTCGGGCCGCAGCGCAACGGCGCGACCGCCCTTGTCCTCGAAATTATAGAGCTGGTTGACGATCTCCTGACCGCTCTTTTCCGTATACAGCTCGAGCGACTCGAGAGGCGGACCGTCGTACTCCTCGAAGCCGTAGCGACGCGCAGTTTCGCGCCACGCGTGCACGATGTGCGCGCGCAGGAAATAGTCTTCGGGGAAGAAGTCGCGAAAGCCGGGTAGGCTGGTAAATGTCGGCATAGGAGAATCTAGAGCGTTGCCGCGCAGAGCGGCAAGTGCGCGCGGGCTATTCGAATGCGAGCGCGGGCGTACCGCCGGCAGCACCTGCGGGAACCTCGCGCGGATCGACACCAAAGGGCGCGAGGCCCAGTGTCGCGAGCGCATCACCGACTGTATGAAACGACCCCGTCACCAGCACGGTGCCACCCCGCGCAAGCTCGCGCGTACGCCGCAACGCGACATCGAAATCCAGAATCACTTCGGCGTCGCCGCCTACATCGCTTAATACCGCAGCAGGATCCCAGCGGCGCGAGTCCGGCGCGGTTGGCGGGATTGTGAGCACGGCCGCATCGGCAATGCCGAACAACGGCGGTAGCATGGCACGCCAATCCTTGTCTCCCAGAATGCCGATCAACAGCACCAGTGGGCGGTCCAGCTTCAAGTCGCGCGTTGCCGCGACAACGGCCTCGACGCCGGCGACGTTGTGCGCCACATCGAACAGCCACGTGCCGGTCTCGCGCTGCTCGACCTGAAGGCGCCCCGGCCACTGCACGGATGCGACGCCATGCGCGACCTGCTCACGCCCGGGTCGCCAGTCTGCGGGGATCAAATCCAGCGCTCGCACGGCCAGCGCGGCATTGCGTGCCTGGTGTGCACCAATGAGCGGAGTGTGCAGGGAGAGCTCGCCCCAGGTGTTCGTGCGCACCCGGAAGCGTGTGCCGCTCGTCCCCACGCGGAGGTCCGCGATGTCATCGCCTTCAAGAACATGGAACGGAGCAGCGACTTCGGCCGCGCGCGCCGCGAAGACCGAGCGCATTCCGGAAGCCGGCTCTCCAGTGATGACGGGGACACCGGCTTTAATGATGCCGGCCTTCTCGCGTGCTACGAGCGCCAGTGTGTCGCCGAGATATTCCGCATGGTCCATTGCGACGTTCGTGAGCACCGACAGCAGCGGCGTAATCACGTTCGTCGAATCGAGCCGTCCGCCGAGACCTACTTCAATAACTGCGATATCCACGTCTGCATTCGCCAAGGAGAGGAATGCGAGCGCGGTCGTCGCCTCGAAGAACGATGGCTGGAGGCGCCGAAACGATGGCCACAATGACTCAGCGGCCGCGAGCAATTCAGCGTCCGGGACTGGCCGGCCATTGACCTGGATGCGCTCGCGGACTGAGCAAAGATGCGGTGA
>JBBQYT010000526.1:0-2510 GCA_038208385.1 Longimicrobiales bacterium
CCCGTGTCACCGCGCCGCACGAGCACAAGCTCCGCAGCAATGCTCACTGCGATTTCTGCAGGCGTCTCCGCACTGATATCGAGACCCACGGGAGTACGCACGCGCTCCAGCTTGTCGCGTGAAATGCCCGCGTCGAGCAAAGCGCCGAGCGCTGCGCGCACGCGTCGCTTGCTGCCCACCATTCCGATGTAGCGCGGCTGCACGCTGGCAGTCACAAGGTCGCGCAAACAATCGAAGTCGTATTTGTGCGCACGCGTGACCAGCACGATGTAGGTGCGCTCGTTGAGCGCGATGGTGTCGAATGGCGCCGTGAAGTCGACTCTCAGGAGGCGAGTCGCGTCCGGAAAGCGCTCGATCGTCGCCATTTCGTCGCGGTCATCAAGCACAGTCACTCGAAAGCCGAGCAACGCGCCAATCTGCGCGAGCGGCAGCGCGATGTGTCCCGCACCGACGATCAGCAGGTCGTCGGGCGCTCGTTGCGGATCGGCGTTCACTGTATAGCGCCCACCATCGCATTCAATATCTGTCGTGGTACTCAGACCCGTTACGAGTGCGCGCCCGGCAATTTCCTTTGCCTGTGCATCGAGGTCAGCGTTACCGAGCGTACCGCGCACTTCGCCCGACTCGTAGACCAGCATGCGACGCGGTGTCGCTTCGGTTGTTGCATCATCGCTTGCGAACGCTGTTAAAACGCAGACGGGCACAGCGCCAGCATGCGCATCGAGGGCCGCGCGTGCAGCAGCGACTGCTCCGACAGCGCCGCTATCGCTCATCGACCCTCGACGTGGCGAGCGTAATCTTCGGGAGTGTCGATGTCGATGGCGATGCCATCATCGTCTACAGGAAGATCGCGCAGGTCATCCACGTGTTGTTCGACGATGTCGCGCGCGCCGTGCTTTGACTGCGAATTTGCGATCTCGTCGTACAATGCGCGTGCGAAAATTGTCGGATGTCCGGGCGTATAGTGAAACGTCGGTCGCAGTACGGAGGCAGGACGTTCGATAAAGCTGTCGATCAGCTTTCGGACGGTCGCGGAATGTATGAGCGGAAAGTCGACGGGCAGGACTGCAACCGCGCCGGAATCGTCAGGAAGTGCGGCGAGGCCGAGTCGCAGCGAGTCGATTTGCTCGGATTGGGTTTCATGGTTCAGGACAATGGCAGCACCAGCGGCATCGGCAAGCTGTTGTGCGCGGTCATCTTTTGCCGCCAGGACGGCGACGACATAGCGGCAGCCGCCAGCGCGGAGCGTATGAATGGCTTGTTCGAGAAAAGTTCGCGAACCGATCTGCAGGCTGGCCTTTGGGTGGCCCATCCGGCTGGAGCGGCCTGCGGCGAGGACGACGGCGTCAACGTGGATTTGGTGGTTCGCAGAACGATTCATACAGGGCTGAAAATGGCCGCCCGGCGCATCGGCCCGCAAGGTGCGGCGCATTGCATGGAGAACGCGTGCAGGCTTACGTTTAGCCGATCCGGGGTCATGCCGATTGCGAGTGAATGTGCTGGCGATTGTACGGCTGAACGTCAGATGAGTACGAGGCGGGCATTCCCGGGCAATACACACGGCTCGAGGCCTTTAAGTGGAACCTGGACCGGGAGATACGCTTGAAGAACATATTGATCGCTGGCGGCGCCGGGTATGTCGGGACATTGCTGACACCGCAGCTGCTGGCGGCGGGATACAACGTCGTCGTGTACGACATCATGTATTACGGCTGCGAGCTCGTGCGAGCGCCTGGACTCAAGATCATTGAGGGTGACATTCGCGACACCGCGAAGTTCCGGGACGCGTGCCGGGGTGTGGATGCGGTCATCCAGCTTGCGTGCATCTCCAATGATGCGGGCTTCGAGCTGGACGAGCAGTTGAGCGAGCGCATTAATTACACGTGCTTCGAGCCGATGGTGATTGCTGCGAAAGAGCAGGGCGTGGCACGCTTCATCTACGCGTCGTCGTCCTCCGTATACGGTTATTCGGAGGCGCCGAATGTCACGGAAGACCATCCGCTGGTGCCGCTGACGCTGTACAACAGGTTCAAGGGGCTGTGCGAACCGTTGCTGTTCAAGCATCAGGCCCGGGACTTCGTGTGCGTGGCGATTCGACCTGCCACGCTCTCCGGATACAGTCCGCGCCAGCGCCTGGACCTCTCGGTCAACATCCTGACCAACCATGCCGTGAGCAACGGCAAAATCACGGTGTTTGGCGGGGACCAGCAGCGTCCCAATCTGCACATACAGGACATGTGCGATCTGTACGAGCTGCTGCTGGAAGTACCGGACGAGATGATTGCAGGCGAGACGTTCAACGCCGGTTTCGAGAACCGGAGCATCATGGAAATCGCCAGAGTCGTCAAGCACGTGGTGCAGGAGGAGTTTCCGGAAAAAGGGGATATTCCCATCCTTACAACACCCTCGAACGATATGCGCTCCTACCGCATCAACTCGGACAAGATTGCGAACCGGCTGGGCTTCGTGCCGAGGCGCACGATTGAAGACGCGGTGCGTGACCTGTGCAG
>JBBQYT010000527.1:0-2495 GCA_038208385.1 Longimicrobiales bacterium
GGCGCCAACACTCAAGACAACTTCGGGGCTCAACTGGTAAGCTCGAGGTCACGGCGCCTCTCCGCTCTGACAGGCGGAAGCGCTGTTTCGCGTTTGTATGCAGCGCTTTTGATCCCACTGCCGCAAGGAGCACCGCCACATGGCTGATTCGCTTCGCGTGCTGATTGCCGACGACGAGGCTCTTCACAACCTTGCACTCACGAGTCAGCTCGAGAGTCTCGGACACCAGGTTGTCGCAACGGCGACGAATGGACGGGAAGCAGTTGAGCTCGCGCGCGGCAGCAAGCCGGACCTCGCCTTTCTGGACATCCGGATGCCGATCATGACGGGACCGGAAGCAGCGCACGAGATCAATGCGGAGCGTCCGATTCCGATCATCATCCTGTCGGCATACAGCGACTCGCGGACTGTCGAAGAAGCCACGCGCGCACCGATCTTCCACTATCTCGTGAAGCCGGTCGACCCGGACGATCTCGCGCCTGCAATCGCAGTCGCTCGCGCAAGGTTCGATGAGTGGCTCGACGCGCGCAGGCAGCGCGACATGCTCGAGATGAAGCTGGAAGAGCGCAAAATCATCGAGCGGGCAAAAGGCATTCTGATGGATTCGCGTGGCTTCTCGGAGCGCGAAGCGTACAGGTTCCTGCAGAAGACGAGTCAGGACAAGAACACACCGATGGTCGAGCTGGCGAAAAAGATCCTGCTCGCTGCACCTTTGCTGCAGAAGGAATAGAAGACGGCTGATGCAGGACGCCCTGCGTGGCGGTGCAGTGTCGATGGATGAGCGTAGGACTTCAGCCGAGACGCGCGAACCGCTTCACACCGAAACACCCCCCCCGACGCCGGCGCCACGTATACCTGCCACGATCCTCGTGGTCGATGATGAGCCCCTGGCGCGTCAAATGTTCTCGGATCTGCTCGAAGCGCGGGGCTTTCGTGTCATCACGGTGGGACGCGGCGAAGAGGTTTTCGCGTTCCTGAACGAAGTCGACCTCGTTCTGCTCGATGCGATGCTGCCCGGCCGCGACGGCTGGTCCATTTGCCGCGAGATCAAGGAACAGCACGACGCACTCCAGCCCGTCATAATGGTCACCGCGCGCACGGCACCGGAAGATGTCGTGCGCACATTTGCATCCGGCGCCGACGACTACGTCGCGAAGCCATTCCATGTCGCAGAGCTTGCCGCACGCATCGATTCGCGTCTGCGCGTGCACCGCGCCGAGCTCGCGCTCAAGAATGCAACGCGCGAAATGACGGAGCTCGCGCACCAGAACTACGATCTGTACGAGCGCGCGAGCCGGGACGCGGAAGACCGTGCGAACCTCCTCCGCGAGCTCGACCACCGCGTTCGCAACAACCTGTCCGTGATCATGGGGCTGGTCAGTATGGAGCGGAACCGCAAACCGCCCCGTGAATCCGCAGAAGCACTCGCGAGTCTCGAGAACCGCCTCCGTTCATTCCTGCTCGTGTATGAAGCGCTGCGCCGGCACAACTACCGCACAGTGCCCGTTCGCGAGATCGCCGAAAAGATGACACAGCGCCTCCGCAATTCGTTCGATCCCGAACAGCGGATCAAGCTGTCGATTTTAGGCGATACGGCGCCGCTCGATGAGCGCCAGGGCTTCTCCGTCTCGCTCGCGCTGAACGAAGTGCTGACGAACGCATTGCGACACGCATTCCCCGATGGGCGCGAAGGCGAGCTGGAGATTCGGTTCGTTGAAAAGGACGGGAAGTTCTGCGTGCAGGTCACGGACAACGGTGTGGGCGGTGCGCCCTTCGGCTCTGCGGATGTTCTCGGGAGTGGCCGTTCGATCGTTGGTGCGCTCGTTGAGAACGAGCTGAATGGCACAGTCTCCTACGAATCCGACGACACTGGCACGCGCGTCACACTGTCATTCCCGCGCAACGTCGACCACGACGATCAGTACGACGACAGGTAGCGCTCGCTCTCCCAGTCGTGCACCTGCGCGATGTATTCCTGCCACTCGCTCTGCTTGGCTTCCAGATAACTGTGAAACGCGTGATCGCCGAGCGTCGCCCGCACGAGCGGATCGCGCTTCATCACATCGATCGCCTCGCCCAGATCGCGCGGCAATTCCTGGATCTTGTAGCGACGACGGTCTCGAATGGACAGCGTGAAGATGTTTTTGTCGACAGGCTCGGGCGGTGTGGTCTTTTTGCGCACGCCTTCGAGTCCGGCAGCCAGCTGCACGGCCAGCGCCAGGTAGGGATTGGCGGCGGGGTCGGGCATGCGGAGCTCGATGCGCGTGCCCTTGTCGCGCCGCGCCGGCACCCGAATCAACGGCGAACGATTGTGGTGTGACCACGCCACGTTCACCGGCGCTTCGTATCCTGGCACGAGTCTCTTGTAGCTGTTCACCAGCGGGTTCGTCACCGCACAAAATCCACGAGCATGCTGCAGCAGCCCGCCAATGTACCAGAGCATCGTCTTCGACAGCTGGTCCTTTGCCTTCGCATCATGAAACGCATTCTCGCCA
>JBBQYT010000528.1:0-2484 GCA_038208385.1 Longimicrobiales bacterium
GCTTGCGCATGGTGGCTGACGTGCCCGTCGGGGCGCTGTTGAGCGGTGGCGTGGATTCGAGCCTGGTGGTTGCGCTGATGGCGCAGCAGTCCGACCGGAAAATTCGCACGTTCTCGATCGGCTTTGATGATGCCGCATACAACGAGCTCCCACACGCGCGCCGCGTTGCGGAACGGTACGGCACACAGCACGAAGAGCTCATTGTGCGGCCGGATGCCATGGCGGTTCTGCCCACGCTCGTCCGACACTACGGTGAGCCCTACGCCGATTCGTCCGCTATCCCTTCGTACTACGTCTCGAAACTGACCAGCCAGCACGTAAAGGTCGCCCTCAATGGAGACGGCGGCGACGAAGCCCTCGCCGGCTATGACCGCTACCTCGGTAGCATGGCCGCCGAGCGCTATCTCGAGATCCCTGGATCCCTCCGCCGGCGCGTCCTCCAGCCCGCCGCCGCCATGATTCCGGACTCGCTACCCGCCCGCAATCGCCTACGACAGCTGAAGCGTTTTACGTCGGTTGCGAGCCTTCCCGTCGAGCGACGGTACGTACGATGGATGAGTTTCTTCACGCAGGAGCATAAAGCCGAGCTTTATAGCGCGCAGATGAAATCGTCCCTGATGGGTCACGACGGCTCCAAGTGGTTGTCGGACCTGATTGTAGGTACGGCCGGACGCGGCATGCAGCACCTGGACCGCCTTCTTTCCGCCGATGTAGAGTCGTATCTTCCTTATGATTTGCTTGTAAAGATGGACATCGCCTCAATGGCGAATTCTCTTGAAACGCGGTCTCCGTTTCTCGATCAGGAGGTCATGTCGTTTTGCGCGCGCCTGCCGACTCGCTTCAAGGTTCGGCGCGGACAACTGAAATATCTCGCGAAACGCGTGGCGAGTCGGTATGTACCTGCGGAAAATCTTCACAGAAGAAAAATGGGATTCGGTGTTCCAGTTGGCCGGTGGCTGCGTGAAGACCTCGCTCCGCTGATCGACGACGTGCTGCTGTCTGGAACGGCACTGAGCCGGGGCTATTTCGAGCCGGTTGCGCTGAGAAGACTGGTTCGTGAACATCGCGCGGGACAGGATCGCAGCTTTCAGCTCTGGTCGCTTCTGTGGCTGGAGCTGTGGCATCGCGAGTTTTTGGTTTGACCGTCGACGACGGCCTTTCTCTAGCTCACACGACTGGATAGTCACTCATGCAGAGATTTCGTTTGTCTGCGTTGTTGCTTTTCGTTGCGCTGTTGTCTCTTGTGCCCGCGTACGCGCGTGCGCAGCAGTCAGCACGCACGGGCGATGAATACACGGTGCGTCCGGGGGACGTGCTGCGCATTCGCGTGTGGCCCGATGCTTCAATGAATGGCGAGTACCCGGTGGAAACATCGGGGATGGTGAATCTTCCGCTGGTTGGAGAGCTGAAGGTTGCGGACCTTTCACTGCCGGACCTGCGCAGGCTTTTGACGGAGCACTACGGACGCGCGATGAAGTCGCCCGTCATCAGCGTGATTCCTGTTTTTAGTGTGGGTGTAGTCGGCGCAGTGAGCAGTCCCGGTGAGTACCAGGTTCTGCCCACTGAGACCGTTATGGACGTTTTGAACCGCGCGGGAGGATTCGTAAAATATGCGAAGACGCGCGAGATCCGCATCGTTCGTGTGAATGGCAGAGTCGAGCAGTTCAACGGACTCGAGGCATTGACGGGCAAGGCCGCGCCGTTGACGCTGCAGTCCGGTGATCGAATCGTGGTGCCCGAGGGATCGCATTTCAACCTCGCGGCGTTTGCGTACGGTCTTCAGCTTGCCGGCACGATCGTCCTTTTGATTCGACAGTTCAGGTAAAAGATAATGGCCGAAGAAGTACGACAGTCGGGATATGATAATGCCTACGGAGCCGCGTATGGACGTGTTCCGGAGGACTCGCACAATGCGGAGATCTGGCAGCACATATCTGTTCTGCGCAGGCGCTGGTGGGTCGTAGCCCTCTTTGCGGTGCTCGGTGGTGCGGTCGGCTGGTATGCCACACGCGACAACACGCCCATGTACACGTCGTCCGTTGTCGTCCAGCGCGAAGCGGAGAGGTCTCCGCTCGAAGGAGTGCTGCCGAGCCGGGCCACGAACATGGTTTCGGAGATGGAGATTCTGCGCGGAAGTGGCGTTGTTGGTCCGGCGGTAGACTCTGCGGGTCTGCGTGCGCAAGTCGTGAGTCGTCTGGCGCGCGGCGCCTTCATTTCGGAAGCTCACATTGCTCCCGAGACCCAGCCGGCTTCGTACACGATCTCACTGCGAAACACCGTAGCCGTTCTGCAGGCTCCCGGCGTCACGGCCGTTCTCGACAGCGCGACTCGAAACGGTTGGTTGAGTGCTCCGGGCGTGCGTGTCAGGATCACATCGCCTACCGCGTTCGTTCAGCCGGTCTCACTGAATATTGCGGGACGCGATCAGACGATTGCGCGGATGCAGCGCGCCATCACCATTGCGCAGGTGCCCGGGACAAACCT
>JBBQYT010000529.1:0-2471 GCA_038208385.1 Longimicrobiales bacterium
CATGTACATCGAACGGCTGAAGAAATTCGGCGACCAGCTCCAGTGCGTCGTCACACTCACTGAAGACCTCGCCAAAGAATTGTCAGAACGAGCAGACAGACAGCTGAAGGCGGGCGTGTACCACGGCCCGCTGCACGGCATTCCGTGGGGCGCGAAAGACCTGCTTGCCGTGCATGGCTACCCGACGACATGGGGCACCAAGCCGTACATCGACCAGAAATTCGAGGAAGACGCAACAGTCGTCAAAAGATTGGGCGATGCAGGTGCAGTACTTGTCGCGAAACTGACGCTGGGTGAGCTCGCCATGGGCGATGTGTGGTACGGCGGTCAGACGAAAAATCCGTGGAAGCTCGACCAGGGCTCGAGCGGTTCATCCGCTGGCCCCGCATCCGCGACAGCAGCAGGACTCGTCGGTTTCAGTATCGGCAGCGAAACGCTCGGGTCGATCTCCGCGCCATCGACCCGCTGCGGTGTGACGGGCCTGCGTCCGACGTTCGGCCGCGTGAGCCGCGCCGGCGCAATGGCACTGTCATGGTCAATGGATAAGCTCGGACCGATCTGCCGCAGCGTCGAAGACTGCGCGCTCATCCTGCGCGTGATCCAGGGCAAGGACAACCTCGACCCCACCGTCTACGAGGCGCCGTTCAATTACGATGCGACAACAAAAGCGAGTCAGCTGAAGATCGGCTACATCAAGAGCGCATTCGACGCGACCGAGAACCATGCTACGAAGGCTTTCGATGATGCTGCGCTCGAAGTCCTGCAGAAGCTGGGCGCGAAGCTCGTGGAAGTCGAGCTGCCAGCGGATTACCCAATCGCAGCATTGCGAATCATCCTGAACGCAGAAGCCGGCGCCGCATTCGACGAGCTGACACGGAGTGAAAAGATTCACGACATGAAACGCCAGGAAGCAAACGCATGGCCCAACTCGTTCCGCGTTTCGCAATTGACGCCCGCAGTCGAATACATCAACGCAAACCGCGTTCGCGCTCTGGTGATGAAGGCGATGGCGGAGACGATGAAGAACATCGACGTGCTCGTGACGCCTACGACCGCCGCCAATCAGCTCGTGCTGACGAACATGACCGGGAATCCTGCAGTGATCATCCCGAACGGATTCAACGAGGATGGCACACCGGTGAGTCTGACGTTCCTGGGAAAGCTGTTTGGCGAAGCGGAAGCGCTGGAGCTAGCAAAGGCGTACCAGGACGCGACGGAATTCCACACGAAGCATCCGGAAGCGTTTGCATGATTGGAGTTGGTGCGAGATGACCACGCTCGCATAATGCTTATTTCATGAGCCCCTCTTTAGATAAGCCTGGAAGCGCCAGCATCGGTTTCGCACAGAGAACACAGGGAAGCACAGAGATCACAGGGACAAAAATAAATTAGCATCGATTGCGTATTCAACACGGAATCGAGATGAACTATCTCTGTGATCCCTGTGGTCCCCTGTGAACTCTGTGTGAAACCGATGCTGGTCAGCCACACAAGAACCGAACGAGCTCATCACTCACAACGTCTGCAGCCTCGCTCATTACCCAGTGGCCGACGCCCGGGAGAATCCGAATCTGAACATCAGGCGCGTAGTCCGAAATTCCTCGAGCAGCACCGTTGAAAGCGCACGATCCTCCTCGCCCCACAGAATCAATGTGGGTGCTCGCACGCGCGCCGACAGCGCGAGTCTCATCGCTCCCGGCAACCGCAACAACGCCCGGTAATAGCTCAACGCTGCAGTGAGAGCACCCGGCTGCGACAATGCACGGGCGGGCCTGCACCTGCAGTTACCACATGCAGTGTGACACCAGCGCCGGCAATATACTCGTGCCTGAGAGGCACATCGCTCAGCTGAAGCGTGTCGTCCGCCAAAGTGCAACGCCGCATACGGCGAGCAGCGCGAGCGATGCGATGCCGAGACCCGTCACCCACGTCCAATCGACGGCGATTTCAGGCTTCCGCGCAAATGACCCGACCACAACAAACACCGCTACCGTTCCGATCAGCAGCGCCCAATCCAGCGGTGTGCGGCGCGTACTTGCGCCCGTTGTCTCTCCGAGCATGCGCGCGCGCACGTACTCCGGATCGAGGTCGTAACGTTCGACTTCGCGCGCTGCGGCCTCGCGCCAGCTCGCCTGCTCGGACTCGGGCGCGTACGAGAGCGCAATCGCAGCAGCGCCGACCGCCATCACAACCGACCCGGCGACAACCTGCGTCAACACGTGCGAGGATGCATTGCGCAGCTCACCAAATACCAGCACACCCCAGAGCAATCCCCAGAGCTGGTTCGTATTCGACAGCGGAATACCGCGACTGATGCCGATGTACTTCGCAGCGAACTGCTGAAACAGATCGCCAATCACCCAGACGAATCCGCCAAGCAACAGCCAGAACAGCACTTCGCGCGCGCCCGAGATCGCATGCAGCAACGGACCAATGCCGCCCTCTCCCGAGATCGCGAGCACACTCATCAT
>JBBQYT010000530.1:0-2445 GCA_038208385.1 Longimicrobiales bacterium
GCCGTTGCTCGAGCCGATCCACCTGACTGCTGCAGCGCGCGTCGCCGTGCGCGTCCGCGCCGATCTCTTCCGCAACACATACCTCTGGTCGTGGGGCGCCGACAGGGAAACGGAGTCGGACAATCAGATCGTCGAGTATGCCCAATCCACGTTGTTGCAATCATTGCCACCAATCACATCGCCCCTCGGAGAAAGCCGATGACAAGCGAAGAAGCAACGAGTAAACCGGAACCGGATAGCGCCGATGACGTCATATCGGGACAGAAACATCCATACAATCCGCCACGCCTCACAGTGTACGGCGATGCGCGCGAGCTCACGCAAGCAGTAGGCCGCAAGGGCAAGAAGGACGGCAGCGGCAGCCGCAAAACGGGATTTTGATCGGTGAGTCGTTCCGTGAACCGTACGGCTATCGTCGAAAGCGAGCTTGTCTTCCAGCGCGTATACGGCATTACGCTCGCGTGCGATGAAGCAGTGCCAGGCATCGACGTCGACGTGCCCCGGGGGACGCAAGTCCGCGTGCACATGCGCGAAATGCCCGAATGGTTCGACGACTCTCTGCTCCTCCACGCCGCACAGATTTATCCCGCACGAGGCGTAACCGACGCCGCGGTTGCAATAACCCACTTGAAGTCATGCCTGGCGTATCATTTCGAGTACGACGATGGTGTGCGTTTCATCGTCAACGCCGTTGCCGACGAGTTATGGCTCGATTGGCCGCCTTCGGCCACGCTCGACGCAGCAGCGATGTATTTGCTCGGCCCCGTCATGACATGGATTCTCAGGCTGCGCGGCACTCCCAGCCTGCACGCCAGCGTCGTCGTGATCAAGGATCACGCGGTCCTGCTCATTGGTGGTGAAGGCGCCGGCAAATCGACGACTGCAGCGGCGCTCGCGAAACTCGGTGTGCCCATACTCTCCGATGATCTGGCTCCCATCGACAGCACGGGCGCGCTCAGTATTCATGCAGGCTATTCCTGCCTCAGGCTCTGGCCGGATTCTGCCGACGCATTGTTCGAGAGCGATGCGCTCTCTCCGCTCGCCGAAGGTTGGGACAAACTGGGCTTGGACCTCCAGCAAAACGGCTTTGCCTCCGAGACGCGCACACTCCCGCTCGGCGCACTCTACCTGTTTGCGACCCGCGCCAGCGCACACGACGCACCACGCATCGAAGCGATGTCGCCGCGCGCTGCCCTGCTCGGACTCGTCGCCAATTCGGCGGCGGGACCCCTGCTCGACACGCGCATGCGAGCGGACGAGCTTGCGCTAATGGGCCGTATTGTAGCCGAGGTCCCTGTGCGGCGGCTGGTCCCGGGTGGATCGCTGGCAGGAGTCACCGAGCTTTGTGAGCTGTTGCTCCGCGACGCAAACGAGCACATCCGTTGAACACGAGCACTACCGCCCTGTCACCTGAGTGGTCGCTGCTCCTTGCGTGCGCACAATCACGCGCGCACGACAAGCCTCTGGACAATGACGAGTCCGATAGTCTCTACAAATCCACCGACCTTGACTGGCGCGCGTTCGCCGAGTTGGCAGACACAAACGGCATGGTTGCAATTGCCGCCGACGCGCTGCACGAATCGGGTGCGCAGGTCGGGCCTTCAGAGCAGCGCGAGATCAGCCTTCGCACGCAGGCTGCCGATTGCGCGCTGCATGCGTTCCGGCACGCGCACGAGCTCGCGCGCCTGGCCGCGCACTTCAACTCGAACAATATCGACGCGCTCTTCTACAAGGGTCCCGTCCTCGGTCAGCTCGCGTATGACAACATTGCGCTCCGCGACTACGCCGACCTGGACCTTCTCATCGATCCAGTCTCTCTGCCAACTGTAACCGCCACGCTCGAAGAGTGCGGCTACGCACAAGGCTACGAGCTGACGCCCGCACAGCAGAACGCATTTACCGAAATCGATGGCGATTATCCATTCTACGGCGACAATGGCATCCTGGTAGAGCTGCACTGTCGGGTATCATCCAAGCGCTTCGGCGTCCGGCTCAACTCCGCAGAGCTGCTGCGCAACAGCATCCACGTCGAAGTGCTGGGCGCGCCGATTCGAACGCTCGCGCATGCCGATCACGCACTCGTCTTGTGCGTGCACGGCTGCAAACACGAATGGCAGCGCCTCGAGTGGCTCGTCGCGCTCGTCGCACTGATGCGAACACGCAACCTGGACATGGACGAGCTGCTGGCCCGCGCCGACTGGCTGCACGCGCGGCGCAACGTCCTGCTCTCGCTTGCACTCGCAGCGCGCCTTCTCGAGGTGGACTTGACGCCGACAATCCACCGTGCGCTCGCAAAAGACCCGAAACTCGAGTTGCTCGTGGAACGCGCCACGCGGAATCTCGTCGCAGGAACGCCATCGTCTACCGCATCGCGAATGTTGTTCAACATGCAGTCGAAGGACAGTCTCCTCGACAGGTTGAACTTCGCTTACCGCTGGCTCGCAC
>JBBQYT010000531.1:0-2432 GCA_038208385.1 Longimicrobiales bacterium
GCAACAAGGCGCGCGCTGCTGAAGTGCTTGGCATTGATCCTTCCACGCTGTACCGCAAGCTCAACCGCTACGGGATTGCCGAAGTATGAACCAGAACGCTTATTCGCCGCACGCGCGGCGACCGAACTCGCCCGGCGCAACGACGCGCGGGGGCATTGATGCGGGAGACATCACGCTGAGCGTGTTGATGCCTGTTTACAACGAAGCCGGCAGCGTCGAGACATCGATCCGTCGCGTACGCGATGTGCCGCTCACGATCGAGCTGGTTTGTATCGACGACGGCTCGAAGGATGGCACGCGCGCCGTGCTGCAGCGTCTCAAGGACCAGGGCATCATCGATGTGTTGTTGCTGCACGAAGTAAATCGCGGCAAGGGCGCGGCCATCCGCACCGGCATCACGCACGCAACCGGCGATGTCATTGTCATCCAGGATGCGGACCTCGAGTACGATCCTGCCGAATTGCCGAAATTGCTCGAGCCGATTCTCGATGGTCGTGCCGACGCGGTTTTCGGTAGCCGATTCATGGGTGGGCCGCACCGCGTGCTGTATTTCTGGCACAGCCTCGGCAATGGCTTGCTCACACTGCTCTCGAACATGCTCACCGATCTCAACCTTTCCGACATGGAGACGTGTTACAAGATGGTGCGCGCGGATCTCATGCAGAAGCTGCCGCTCAGCACCGATCGCTTCGGCATCGAGCCCGAGCTGACGGCCCGCCTCGCACAGTCGGGCGCACGCATCTACGAGCTTCCGATCAGCTACGCGGGACGCACGTATGCGGAAGGCAAGAAAATCGGCTGGCGCGATGGCGTCGCCGCGTTCTGGCACATTCTACGGAGCAACTTCGCCGGCTTGCGCGCCGCGCGATTCGAGAACGCACCGCTCATTCCGCGCAGCGAACGCGAGCAATTGAAGACGGACAGCGAAGTTCCTGCACCGGATACAGTCGCGGTTCCGTGACCTTCCTGATCACGGGTGCGGGTGGGATGCTGGGACAGGCCATGACGCGAGAGCTGCGCGGCCGGCGCAGAGAAGTCGTCGCACTCGACCGTTCGCAGCTCGACGTGTGCGATCGTGACGCGGTGAGCGGCGCGTTCGCATTCGTTCGGCCCGACTACGTAATCCATTGTGCAGCGTTCACGAAAGTCGATGAGGCAGAAACCAGCGAGCGAGCGGCATTGGACGTGAACGTCGGCGGGACGCTGAACGTTGCGGGCGCGTGCAGGATCACCGGTGCACGGTTGCTGTATCCCAGCACCGACTACGTCTTCGACGGAAACGCATCGGAGCCGTATACACCGTCGTCGCCAATGGCGCCGCTCAATGCTTATGGCATTTCCAAGATGGCGGGCGAGGAGGCCGCCCGTGCAGCTGATGATTGCCTGATCGTCCGCACGAGCTGGCTCTATGGTGCGGGTGGCAAGAACTTCGTTGCGACGATATTGCAGCGCGCGCGCGCAGCCGTGCAGCTGGAAGTCGTGGATGACCAGCGCGGCTCACCCACCTGGACGCATGACCTTGCCCGCGTGTTTGCAGACCTGCTCGAGCGCAACGCGCCGCCCGGTGTCTACCACGCAACCAACAGCGGCGACACGACGTGGTATGGGCTGGCGCGCGCGGCAACACGCGCTGCCGGCATCGACATCCTTATCAAGCCGATTCGCACGGAAGACACGAAACGGCCGGCAAAGAGGCCGCGCTATTCCGTACTCGATTGCTCGAGCACCGAATCAATTGTGGGTCCGTTGCGCGCATGGGATGCCGCACTGCTGGCCGCGCTCGAGGAAGGCGTCTGAGCATGGCGACCGCCGCCGTCATGGAGGATCCGGTTGCGCACGACGTTCAGCGCATGACTACGCTGCGCTGGCTGCCAGTGTTGATCATTGCGATCTCCGGTCTGGCGATTGTCGCGAGCATGCGAAAGACATCAACGACGTTCGATGAGATCGTGCTGATTGCGGCGGGCGCGCGCGGCTACGCGACGGGCCACTTCGACATGACGCCCGACCATCCGCCACTCATGCAGTATTTGTACGGATTGCCCGCACATCTCGAGCACGTACACCTGCCTGCCGAAGGCAACGGGCTGTGGAGCCAGGCCAATCGCTACGCGTACTCGCAAACCGTCTTTTTTCTGTCCGGCAATAATCCCGAGCGGCTGGCATTTGCTGCGCGCCTGTTTGGTGCTGCCTGCGCAGTGCTCCTCTCGATCGCTGTCTTTCTGTTTACGCGACGCAACATCGGCATGACGGCTGCGACGATCGCAGCACTGTTGATTGCATTCCTTCCCGACCTGCTCGCGCACGCAGGCGTGGCGTACAATGACGTGCCCCACGCGTTCGCATTCTTCTGCGCACTCTGGGCCATCGATTCTGCATTGCGCGAGCCGACGCTGTTGCGCGGCGCACTCGCGGGCTTTGCTGCCGCGATC
>JBBQYT010000532.1:0-2415 GCA_038208385.1 Longimicrobiales bacterium
CTGTGAATCAGCCATCGCTCATCACCTCGGAATGAATTGCGGATCCTTGAAGACTCGCCACCGCATGTTTGCGATCACCTTCACGCGCTCGGGTTGGTCCGCTGTCGCGAACGTGCTGCCGAAGCCCGTTGACAACCACAGCTGGTCGGCAGCACGGAACTCGATGCCTGCCGACCACTTGTGTGAGAACGAGCTGCCGCCCACCTGATTGGGCGTGTGTCCGCCGCTTAAGTCGATGTAAGCATTTGCCTTTGCACTGCCGAAAATCGCGCGCGCGCCGATCGACAATCTTTCGGGCTCTGCACCGGGTGGAATGTTCTGGCGATCGTCGTAGCGCAGCTGCGCCATGAACAGGCTCGAAGAGCCGAGTCCCTTCGATGCAACGAGCCAGGCAGCCCAACCCGTCGATGGCGTTTGCGAAAACTGTGAGTCGATGAGCCGCCATCCGGTCGCGAACGCGAGGGAGATCCCGCTGCCATTCCACTTCCCTCTGCCCGAGTCCTCCCACTGCTGGTAGACCTGAGACCACGCCTTTGCACCGCATTGATTTACAGCGACGAGGTCTGCCGTCGTCATCTCCGGATGCGCGAGACGATTCTGACAGCTGGCGATGGAGTCCGTGATCGTCCTCGTGAAATGCGGATCCGCCATCTCATCGTTTGCATCGTACAACACCATCCGCAGTCCAACACTCATGTCCGTCGATGCGGAGTCCGTCTGCGGCGTGACCGTTCCTAACGATGCGGACGTATTCCACAGCCAGTTCCGTACACCGCGCTTCTGATATTCAGCAAGCGAGACGGGCAGGATACCGCTCAGGAACTGGAACGGCGCGACATCGAACGCGAGGCCACTTCGAACCTTGCCCGCGGAATCGACGCCGTTCGCGAGACCAACGGCGAGGGTGCGCGGCGCGCGGGGTCGTTCGACACTGCTCGGTGAAACATTCAGGTACGTAAACGCCGGCGACTCGGGCGTCGTGAATGGATCATAGACAGTGCTGGATTCCTGCGCGTCAAGTTTTCCGGTGCTCGCGATGATCAGGCACAGCAACAGGACGGCCTCAAGCATTAAAGACCGCCTTAAGCGACCCGCTCGTCACGTGGCTCGACGAGATCTGACCCTTCATCGGTACAGTGCCGCCGCTCAGCGGAAACTCGCCCTGGATGAACAGCACGCTGCCGTCAATCGGCGTTGCGATTTTGCCGGTGAACGTGAACACGCTGTCGAACTGCGTGCCGTCCGTGACCTTCGGAATCGTGAAGTGCCCGCCCGCCTGGCTGATCGAATCCGGAAACGATCCCGACGCCAGCTCCTGCCAGTCCGCGTCCTTCAGACGGAACCAGAGCTTGTAGTTCACAGTCGTCGGCGTATTGAACGTCATCTCGACCGTGAGCGGCTGGCTTGCCCCCGCCAGCTTCACGGTTGCGGGCGGTATATCCAGAATCGAATCGTCGGCCATCGTCGGTCTCGTTTGAGGGTTGGAGAAGTATGGCGCACAGTATGAACTCAACCAATGTGCCCGAATGGGCATTCGCTCCCTATCCCGGTGCATTGCACGCCCGGGAGCCAAACAATAGCCCGGAACCGATGCATATCACCGATTTCTCTCGGAGAGTCTTCAGGCGTGACGCGGGTGTTGCATCGCACTCCAGGGCAGAATCTTATTCGGAGGTTTCGGCGTCGCTGCAGGTCGGATCGACATCGTATCCGAAATAATAGTAGTAGTGCCAGCGACGCACTCCGGCCGGCGGAGCGCCCGTCCAGACCGTGAAGTGCACGCCTTCCAGGCTCGCACATTCGCGGAATTGTTCGGGCTTGCCATCGCGATCGATGTCGAACGGCGGCGTGAGTGCGTACGTACCGGCTGAATCGACCACGCCAACCCACAACACTCCGGGTGCGGCACTCGAAGCAGCCAGACGATAAGCTCGTTCGTCCTGATCCGCGATCTCGAGTCCGCAGCCGGATGCGAGCCGGCCCGAAACCATGGCCGTCGTCGACTGGTGCGTTGTGTCGGTAGAGACCAGCAGCACTCGCATTCCCACGGGTATGTCCGCGCGCCGGATGCGAAGGCAAAGCGTGTCGCGCCGCGACACGACAACGCCGAGTGTGCGGTCCCAGTCCGTGTGGGCGGTGGAAACTGCAGGAGATGATGCAACGGCCGCGGCCTGAGACTCAGGCAACGGCCGTTGGTCAGCGGGAGCACAAGCTGCGAGTGCGCTCAAGGCGAGCCGGAAGATTGCGCGATGGCCCATGACACTCAAGCTAGCTCACCCTGCGTTGTCAGGCGATGTGCGACTACGACGGCAGCAGCTTCCGTACGAAGCTCTACAATACACAATGTGGCGAAAGACGCATGGGCACGCGCCTTCCCATTCGCTACCGCTTCAGAAACTCTTCCATACCGCGCTT
>JBBQYT010000533.1:0-2406 GCA_038208385.1 Longimicrobiales bacterium
CACCGGCGCGGAACAGGCACTGCTCGTTCCCGTCGTGATGGCCACCGTCGAGCTGCGCACAGCGGACACGCTGGTCACGGCCGATGCGGGCTATCACAGTGAGGCGAATCTGCAGGCGCTCGCGCTCGCCGATGTGCCCGCGCTGATCGCGGACACTGCCATGCGGCAGCGCGATGCGCGCTTTGCAACACAGGAGCGGTACACGACCCTGCCGAATCCCCTGCATGACAAATCGAAGCCCATGAAGCAGGCGATCACCGTCTTCACGCCCGAGGGTTTCCGCTACGATCCGGTCGCGCGCACCTGCGGGTGTCCCGCCGGTAAGTCGCTCTCTCGGAAGGGCGCCAGCAACGTCACGCGCGATCACATCGGCGAACACTTCCGCGGCGCCAAGCGCGACTGCGGACCGTGTCCGCTGCGCGCGCAGTGCCTGCGCACACCCAACACGACCCCCGTGCGCCACGTCGCCGTCTTCCGCGATCGCGTCGGGCGCACCGTCAACTACTCCGCGCTGATGCGCGAACGCATCGATAGCGCTACCGGCCGCGCACAGCACGCGCAGCGCTTCGCCACGGTGGAGCCGGTCTTCGCGAATCTGCGCGCCAACACGCGGCTTGATCGCTTCACGCTACGCGGGCGTGTGAAAGTCGACACGCAGTGGAAGCTGTACTGTCTCGTGCACAACATCGAGAAGCTCGCGAAGAGCGGCTACGCGGCCTGAAGGGACCGCGCACTGTCCCGCGCGAATGCCTCCACAGCGCCGCGCTGAGGCGAACAACACGATCTACTCGCTCAATCTCAACTCGCGCACGTGATCGCTCGCGTTGAAGCGCTCGCAGACCTGCGAAATTGTGTTTTCCTACAGCCTCAACGCGGGCTTCTGCAGCGGGCGCTCAAATGAGATGCGAGCGAAGCGAGCCACCGAACCGCCCGACTGCAGCAAGCATCGTTATGGGCCGGCACGCCGCATCCACGTACTCGGATGGCGACGACCGTGGATCACGCCGACGACGCTCAGCGCCGTCGGATAAATCTTGTAGTACACCGCGTAGGGGAAGCGCTGGAGCAACACCCGGCGCAATCGCCCCCGAACGACTGGAAACTGCTCGGGGGCATCGGCGATTCGACGCATCGCGACCTCCAACTCTTCGAGAAAGTCCGTCGCCGCCGCCGCGGATCGCGCCAGATACCAATCAAAGGCTTCCGCAATTTCCGCCCGAGCTTGGGCTCGGACGCGAATGACGGCCACTACCGCAGCCGGTCGCGGAGCTCGTCACGGAGCGCCCGCCAGGGGATCCCCGAGTCTGGATCCGCGTCGGCCTCGGCCTCACGCGCGTCCAGCTCGATCGCGAGTGCACCGGAGACGGGCGCGACCGCTGCCGGATCGAGGCTATCCCAGAGACGGCCCATGAGCTCGATGCGCTCTTCCGCCGTCATTGATTCGAGGGTTTCGGATCGGTCAACCATAGATCAAAAGCTGGTGTACGTTGACGATGGCTGCAACTCCGGCACCCGTGGCCATAACGCCATGTTCTGCTGCAAAGGCTCAAATAAAATAGCTGTGAACGGCGCAACGCGAAGCGTTGCGCAGTTACACAGCGTACCTCACCGCCTTTGACTGCAGCAACATACTGTTAGACGGCGGCTGCCACGCAAGAATCCACGAGGACATTCAGCGACAATGCGCTGTCAAGACGCAGGACGTGGATCGATGGCGGCAATTGCGCGAGCCATGCTTCGTGCGCCGCCAAACTTCTCTGTTCAAGCCCGGCGGAGTCATATCTTGCCGACCATGTCATGAACTCGATGTGAGCGGCGTGCAAATCACCGGTCGGGCTCAACCGTTCGCCCCCGTAGCGCATCACTTCGCGTGTACGAAGACGTTCGAGTCGTATGGTAGGCGCAAGCGTGAGAAAAACGACACGAGTGAAGCGCGGCACTAGCGTCTCCCCCCAACTAGCGAGTGATCCGGACAGGACCCAGCTCGGACTCTCCGCCAGGACGGGCTCAAGCAACGCCAGCCGTTCGACCACGGCCCGCTTCTGTTGAAATGGCGGGTTGCTTGGGACCCAGTAGAAATCGTCGACATCATACATCGGAACGGCGAGACGCGCGGCGAGCTGCCGACCGAGTGTCGATGTTCCCGAACCCGATGCGCCAATGATGTGGATGCGCGGCAACGTTGGCATCAGATTGTTTGTTTCGCGTGGTTCGTACTGGGCATCGTGCATATCACTTATCACAGCGAACGAGCCGTCTAACGCCAGGTTCAGTTGCAGCGCTTTCATAAAATTGTGCGCGCAGCGCGCATTCAGCCATGCGCTGTCAACTGCAACTGATTGTTATACCGTGGTGCGCTGAACGGTCGGCTACAAATCCTCTGGACGAAGCCCGGTGTGCTTGGCA
>JBBQYT010000534.1:0-2404 GCA_038208385.1 Longimicrobiales bacterium
ATAGCCTTCCGACGCAGCGCCGCCATCGACAATCGCCGCCGCACCCGGCTTCAAAGCATCGACATCGCGCGCGTAAAACGGCACACGGCCCGTCCGGGTCCGCGCCGACTGGTACGCCTTGAGGCACGGCGCCGTGCTCGTTGAAGCGATCCCGAATACGGGAGGCTCCGGCTCGAGCGAAGGACTCACACAGACGAAAAGCCGGCCCGTGATCGGCGCGCTGCTCAACGAAGATGGAAAGGAAACCTGAAAACGACCGCCAGTCGCCGCGTGAGCGCGGGCAGCGG
The DNA here is from genome assembly GCA_038208385.1 of Longimicrobiales bacterium. GTDB lineage: Bacteria > Gemmatimonadota > Gemmatimonadetes > Longimicrobiales > RSA9 > JBBQYT01. The sequence continues at coordinate 288 of JBBQYT010000534.1, forward strand.
GTCGTTGTGCGTTTAGCGGGTGCGAGGACGTGAACGTGAGAAGCGCTAAACCTGCGTACAGTGCTCTGCGCAGCATCATTGTACCTCCGAGAGTGTTTTGGGTCACGTCGTATAGAATACGGTAAAGAACAGAATCATGCGATACAGGAACAACGCGCCCATTACGCCGAGGACTGCGCCAGCGGTGCGGAGAAGCGCAGTAAAGCCCCTGGTACCGTAGGCCCTGCGCATTGCAAAACTCAGATAAGCGGCGACGCCGATGATGATGGGCAGTGAGGCGATAAGGTCCGAGCCGAGTACCGCCGGATCCGTGTGAATGCCGATTGAAGAAAGCACGCGCAGGATTGCCACTACCAGGTACAGCAACATCGCATAAGCCGTCAGCAGCAGCAGGAACCATGTGTAGAAATGCAGTGAGAATATGATGTGTTGCACTGCAGGTTTTTCCGAGCCGGCATACAGGAGCGCCAGCACCAGCGCGAATAGCGGCACCATGAGGATGACGAGCGATTTAGCCTGCGCATGCGCGTTTGCATCGAACCTGCTCGCATAGGCGATGGCAACCCGGCTGCGCCCAACGCTGTCCGCTCCAACCGGTGTCAACCGCTCCAATTTTTTGGACACGAGCTTTCGCGCGATTTGCTGGTGCATCGTTCGATGCATGTGGGTGTTGAGTGTCGTCGTGAAGATGGGCATCGGCGCGATGGCCTGACCCAGGAAATAGAGCAGGTTGATCAGCAGAAACAGGTCGAGAGGCTGCAAGTATCGCTTGCGACGTCCGTGAATGTATTCGAGCGTCAGCAAGCCTGGTTTCGTCACCAGCGTACGGATGCTCGCGATGAACGTCGCATCGATGTTCGTGAGATTGTGGAACGTACGTCGCAGGAATGAGGCAAGGCTGAGGTCATGCGCGTCCATGCGATGTTCACCGCAGACCGAGCAATATTCTCCTGTGAGAACGGCATTGCAATTCGCGCACGCTGGGCTGCGCGCTGCCTTGTGCAAGGCCCTCGCGAGCGATGCATCGACATCGAGGCCGTCGATCTCATCCAGCGTGATCCAGCGCGCGCCCGCCGCTTCAACCATGTTGTACGTCGTTGCTGCGCCGCTGGTCATCAACAGGTAGCGAATGTCGTAGTGCACATGTGCTGGCTCGGCGCCGTGCGCGGGTATGTCGTGCGCGTCGACGTCGAGAATCTGTCCGCTGTTCCCGGGCTTGAGATCAGTCAGGCCGGTTTCTTCGCGCGCTTCACGCAACGCCGTTGCCAGCGTCGAGTCATCCTCAGCATCGCTGTGGCCGCCGGGCTGGAGCCACCGATCGAGCTTCCTGTGGTGCAGCACAAAAAAGCGCGTGCCGTCTCCAGACATTACAACTGCACTCCCGGTGATGTGACCCTCGAGCGTGGCGCGGTCAAACGGCGCGGGCGTGCGCTCGACAAACGCAATGATGCGTGCAAGCGATGCGGCCTCGACATCGCTTTCAGCAACGTGCGCGCGCAGCGCGTCGAGCAGTGCAATTCGCCGGGCTTCGCTCAACGCGCACTCACAGGGATCACGAACTTGTGCGCCGTGTGCGTCTCCGAGAATTTTGCGACCTTCACATCCTTGAGTCCTGCCGCGCGGCCTGCGTCAAGCACGTCCAACCCGGTGATGTGCTTCACACCTTTGGGCGCGATCACCCACAGAGCGGTCTTGCCTTTCAATTTCTGAACAGTGCGCGCGACTATCTCGAGTGCCTTTTTCTCATCGGCGGCCAGAAATACGATGTCTGCGGAGCCGACGCGACTGGATGGAAGCACCGTTGCGCGCGCTGTGATATCGCCTGAAAACGAATCCGTACCAATGCCAATGAGGACGACCCTCGAGCCTTCCTTCACATCCAGCTTGTCGAGCAGACTGCGCGGATTCCTGATCGTATGCTCCCATTTGGCCGCGGCTGCGCCCAGCTCCAGCGCCACATCGCCATCCGGATAGCTAACGGTCAGCACGCCATCGTTTACGGAAAGATTTGTTATCGACTTCAACGGGATGCGCAGGCGATTTGTGCCGCGAAAAATGATTTCTTCCGTCTCGAGCAGCGCCTTCCCGGTGACGCGCTCGCCGCCAACGCGCGCGAC
>JBBQYT010000535.1:0-2399 GCA_038208385.1 Longimicrobiales bacterium
AGGCGTCCATCGACTCGGCGATGTTCTCCGTGACGCTGCCGAATTCGTCGCTCATTCGGAGCTCCGCGACGGTTGCAGCATGTTTCGAACGCCGGCCGCTCCGCAGTGCATCAGCGCGTCGATGATCGAGAGTCCGGGAAGGAAGCTTTCGCTGCGCCCCTGGGGATAAACAGGATGCGGGAATGCCTGATAACGCAACGCGATCCCCGCCGACGCAAAGGCATCATCGTCCTGATAGCCGTCTGCGCCGCCACCACAGAGATAGCTGTCGGCAGCCACCGCGTGCGTAAGCCCGATGAGCAGTTCGGTTGCATGCCCCTGCACCGCGAGTTCGCTGGAGCTGCGCATGTGATCGGTCCGCAGGCCAATGTGTCCGGCAATCTGCACGATGGCGTTCCGGTTGTAGCGGGCCAGTCGCGGCTCCGGATCGAGAATGATCGGCTCCAGCCACTCCATGCAGGCGCGGTAGTGCGTGGCCTTCGCGTAGTTGGCGGCGAGCGTCTTCACGAACTTCTCGCGCCACGATTGTCCGGGCTGAAACTCTACTTCGTCGTATCGACGCACGCCGTGTACAGTGCGCACGATCGGTGCAGTGATCCAGCGCGCTTCGCCGCCGATGGCGAGTTTGACGCGATTGGACCAGATACCGCCGGTTTTCGGAAACTGCACGTGATCGAGCAGCACGAACACATCGCTGCGCGCGAGCTTGTCGAAGTAGCCGAGCCAGGGGAAGAAGTTCGGCTGGTGAATGGCGACGACGCGTCTCGTGGGCGCTGCGGTCATTGCGGCTTCAGACATGCAGATTGTTCCGATGGCTGTGCCGCAACTGCGCTACGTCGTCGATGGTCAGTGGATCCGTGAACCGACGCAGCTGCCCGTCGAGGTGCAGGTAGGCGCCGTTGAGCGGTGCCACCTGCGCACGAATGAGATCGACGATCTGCTGGTCGGACATCGTGGCGAGGTCGATGGGCAGGCTGTCGGGCCCGATGCGCGGGTTACGTATGGCAAGCGATTCGTCTTGCGTCTGCTCCGTCCAGTCGCCGCTGAGCAACGTGGGCAAGGTATCGTCGAGCAGCGTCGTGGTGAGCCTGCGAACGCGCGCCGCGAGCGTCTGCCACGTGTCGTGCGCCTGAATCGCCAGCGATGCCTGCGCCACGACGGCCCCGTGATCGAAATCGTCATCCATCACGTGCAGTGTGACGCCGGTGTGCGCGTCGCCGTGAATCAGCGCCCACTGGATCGGGTTCGGTCCGCGATGCCTCGGCAGCAACGCCGCGTGCACGTTGAAGGCGCGACCATGCACGAGCTCAAGGACGTCGCGCCGGATGCGCATGGCGTACGAGTGGCACAGCAAACTGTCGGGACGGAGCGTTGCCGCGTCTCGCACGAACTGCGCGTACTCCTGCGTCTCCGCACGCGGTTGCACGAGCATCGGCACACCGGCGCGTGCGGCGTGCTCCCGCAACTCGTCGTGACAGTGCGGGCGATTGACGGCCGCGACCACTGCCGCGACGCGCGCGACAGGGACGCGCGTGAGCAGCTCCGGTACGCCGTAGCTGTCGCCGACAAGGAGAACGCGTTGGAGCGGGTCGTGCCGTGGAGCTGTCATGAAGTCGCTGAATGTTCCAACCCTCGCACGCCGGTCGCTCCCTCACAGGAGTGGCGCAGACGACGCTGTCTCGTGGTGCTGCAATGCGCGATCCGTGCCACGGGCTAAGTCGTTGTTTTTCAATGCTTTCCAAGAAATCCGCGCACGTTGAACCGGAACGTTGCGGGGCAATGGCTGTCACGGCGCGGGCACTTTTTGCCGCCTGACGCCGGACCATCACGATCGGCAGCAATTGCCGTCGCAGAGTGGATGACGCCGCGGTCATCTCCGTAAGTCATTGGGAATGAATAGGATACGTCACTCAGAGGAATGGCATGCCTGTTGCGTTGAACGGTCCCGTCGTCGTCCCTGCTTACCGTCCAGCTCCCGCGCCCATGTGTGGCATCGCCGGTTTCATCGATCTCCAGAGACGGCCCGTCGAGGCCGGTTCACAGCGTTTGGCGCTGATGAACCGGATTCTCGCGCACCGTGGTCCGGATGGCGACGGTGAGTGGCAGGATGAGCGCGGCGCGGTCGGGCTCATGCATCGGCGACTCAGCATCATCGACATCCAGACCGGCCAGCAGCCGATGATCGATCCCGAGTCGGGGTGCGTCATCGTCTTCAACGGCGAGATCTACAACTTCATCGAGATCCGGGAGCAGCTTGGCCGCGACCGGTTCCGCACCACGTCCGACACCGAAGTCATCCTGCGTGCGTGGCTGCGCTGGGGTCCGCGTTGCGTCGATCATCTGCGCGGCATGTTCGCCTTTGCGATCTTCGACCCGCGGCAGGACGTGCTGTATTGCGC
>JBBQYT010000536.1:0-2382 GCA_038208385.1 Longimicrobiales bacterium
ATGATTCGCTTCGCCTTCGGGGCGAAATGCGGGGCGCCCAATACTCCGCGAAATTCCGCCGGAGCCATCGCAGCCGGCTCCGCCCGCGCGCCGCGCTGCATAAGATTCATCAAAGCCACACCGCCCACGCCCATCGCAAACTTCCCGAAGAAGTCCCGACGACTGAGATTGAAATTAACGTGATCGCAAAACATCGGGGGTCGGCACCGGGTTAGCGGCGCATGAGGGTTTCGTCAAAATTCAAGAGCAACTGCGCCACGACTGTGCCAGCCGCGCGTGCAGGCGCCGGCAAGGCGGCATCGCTGGGAGCATCGCCCGTCTTATTCAATTGATCTGCCGCCGCAGGATCCGCCGTGAAAGCCGCCATCTGCTTTTGGTAAAGTCGACGTATGATCGCGAGCTCAGGCGTGGTCGCCGCACGGCCGGTCACGAGTTCGAACGTCCAAGCGAGCTGGCCATCGAGCGTGGTACCGCCTTCGCGCAACATGCGTTCTCCAATGAGCCGTGCCGCTTCCACGAATTGGGTATCATTGAGCAAGGCCAACGCCTGGAGGGGAGTACTCGTGCTCTGCCGCTTCACGGTGCAGACATTGCGCTCGGCCGCGTCAAAGAGCATCATTGTAGGCGGCGGCACGGTTCGCTTCCAGAATGTGTACAGGCTCCTTCGGTACAAATCCGCACCCGTGCCCTGCTCGTACTTCGGCCGACCCATCGCGATTTCCTCCCACAGGCCGGGCGGCTGGTACGGCTTGACGCTCGGCCCGCCTACCTTCTCCACCAGCAGTCCACTGAGAGCGAGAACCTGATCTCGCATCATTTCAGCCGTCAGTCGGCGCATGGGGCCTCGGGCCAGCAGCTGATTCTGGGGATCGCGCGCAGCCAGCTCAGACGAGGTCTGCGATGTCTGTCGGTACGTCGCGGAACAGGCAATCTGCCGAATCGCCCGCTTCACATTCCACCCGCTACTGATAAAATCATTCGCCAACCAGTCGAGCAGCTCAGGGTGAGTCGGTGGAGCTCCCTGCACGCCAAAGTTGTCGCTCGTCTCGACGAGTCCCTGCCCGAACATCATCTGCCAAAATCGATTCACCGTGACGCGGGCCATCAACGGATTGCCCGGATCTAAAAGCCAGCGCGCCAAGCCCAGGCGATTGTGCGGTTGATCACGCGGAAAAGCCGGCAACGAACCAGGGGTTTCCGCAGTCACCTCGGCTCCCGGCGAATCGTAAGCGCCGCGTTGCAGCACATACGCCTTCCGCGGCTTGGGCAGCTCCTGCATCACCATCGCCTCCGGAGCCGACATGATGATCACATTCTGCGCCACGTTCAGGTCCTTCAGCGCAGCGACGGCTGATCGCGCCGGCGCGTGGACCTCGCTCAAGAAGTACTCCGACAACCCGAGGCGCTGCGCCTCGGTGAGCTGTGCGGGACTCGCAGCCCATGCTACAGCAAGGTCATCGCGTCCCGCGAGCTGTGCAGCCTCCAGCGGAGTGAGTGCACGATCGAAAAGGGTGAGATCGTCGACCCGACCTCCGGTGAAACCGTTGTCTCGAAAACGTTGCCCGATCGTCAAATCGGGCTGGGTGCCTTCGTAGGTGATATCCTTGAAGAGTCCGTCACGCACCACCTCGAGCGTGGACGCCACTCCGTTCACATACACACGCACCCCCGACGCTCGACTGGAGCCGTCATAGGTCACCGCCACATGAGTCCACGCGGCGGGCTTTACGCTTAGAGTCGTGACGACTTTGATCGAGGCGCCTGGCCAGAGATAATGGAGACCAAACGCAACCCGCCCCTGCTCGAGCACGATTTCGTATCCACGGCTGCCTGCATCGGCCGGTGCCTTGGTTCGATGCAGCACCACGGACCGAGAGGCCACCGTGGCGGGCGGCTGAATCCAGATGCCGAGCGAAAACGCATCCGTGCGCTTGAACGCGCCGACTTTGGGGAACTTGAACCCGTTTTCACCATTCAACTCGGCCACGTTCCCTCGATCACTTTCCACGATGACAGGATTTTCGATCACTACGCCGGGTTCTCCACCTGCAAGCGCGCTCGCGAGTTTCCCTTCTTCGATTTTTTCGAACGTGTAGTGCGCGACCAGGCCCTTCAGCCCGGTCGGCGCAACGCCCTTTTCGCCCAGCCAATGCACAAACGAATCCGCTGCGTCTGACCGGATGTGCGCGAGATCCGCTTCCGCGGTCTTGGTTTGTTTCTGCAGCGAAGCGAGTTCGCGATCCTGCTCATCCGTCGTCAGCAGGAGCGTCGGCACCGGCATCGAATCGGCGAAGCCCTTGTAAGAAATCTGTCCCGCCTCATCAATGTTTTGAAAGAACGCAGACAACGCATAAAAATCCTTTTGCGTAATCGGATCGTACT
>JBBQYT010000537.1:0-2373 GCA_038208385.1 Longimicrobiales bacterium
CATGGGTCCGGCAGCATCGGTGTTGCGTAAGAGTGCGGGTCGCCGTCCGCTCGTCGTGGTTGATGAAGCGCATGCGTTTCGTTCTGCCACTACGAGACGCTACCGCGCACTGGCGCTGCTGTGTGGAGAGAGCGACGTCGCGCTCATCACAGCCACGCCGGTCAACAACTCACTCATGGATCTCTACAACCTCATCCGGCTCTTTGCAGCCGATGGTGCCTTGCAGGATGTCGGCGTCTCACATCTCGGTGAGCTGTTTCGGGAGCGCACGCGTGCAACGTGGGACTCGTCCGCCGTGCGCACTGTCGTGAGCGCGCTGGTTGTGCGACGCACGAGAGCGTTTGTAAAAGAACACTACGGTGCGAGCGGTGAGACTGGTGGGCTGCGCTTTCCGACAGCCGCGCCACCAATTCCGTTGTCGTATTCGATCGGGACGCGCGAATGCGATTCGCGTGTCATCGTCGGCCTTATCCGCTCGCTGAGGCTTGCGCCGTATCGCATGCTGTCGCCCGTGGGTGGGGGTGCAAAAGGGTTTGCGGCCGAGCTCGTACGGTTTCATTTGTTGAAGCGCCTCGAGTCCAGCAGCGCCGCATTTCATGCGACAACGATGCGCCTGCTTGCATTCTACAATGATTTTGTCACGAACCTGGCCGATGGCCGGATGGCGCCGCTGCGTGGGACACAATCAACGGCCGCGGACCCGCTCCAGCTCAGTCTCGACGCGATTTTGACCGTGCCTGTGCCGAAGAGCGTCGATGTGGCGGGGATTCTCGCCGAATGCAATGCCGACATGAAGACACTCGCGAAAGCAGAAGCGCTCGCTCGGGCAATTCTGAAGGATGATCCCAAGTTGTCGCAGCTCAGGGAACTGCTTTACGGCAAACTGCACGGACGAAAGATCCTGATTTTTGCAGAATACAGAGACACTGCGCGATACCTGTGGCGCAACCTCGTGCCTGGCGGGAAAGTCGGTCACATCGATGGCGATGAGGCGCACCTCGGCCAAACGCGCGCAACGCGACGAATGGTCGTCGAGCGATTTGCGCCGCGCAGCAATCATGCGCGTGAGCCCGTCGCACACGAGAAAGTGGACATCCTCATAGCGACCGATGTGCTATCGGAAGGCATGAACTTGCAGGATGCCTCCGCTGTCATCAGCTACGACCTGCCGTGGAACCCCGTGCGGCTGATCCAGAGAGTGGGCCGCATCGATCGGCTGGGTTCAACTCACGCATGGGTTGGGTCCTATCATTTCGTTCCGGACAACATGCTCGATGAAATGCTCGGACTCATGAAAAAGCTGCGACGCAAAGTCACTGCAATCCGCAGCTCGGTCGGTGCAGAATCGAGCGTGCTGGGTCCCGACCCCACGGATGTCATCAATGACCTGCAGCAGGGCGAGGCATCGGCATTCAGCCGCGCCGAATCGACCACGCTCGATGACACCGCGGAAGAACGGATTCGAATGTTGTATCTTCATGCTGCACGAGAATCGCAAGCGACTTGTTTCACAGACAACGCGGATTGCATCACCTGCGAAAGCGCCGACCCGGAAATTCTTCATGACCGATGGTTGGTTGCATACGCAAACGGCAATCGCGTAGCGCGCGTAATTGTCGAGAACGGGATTGTCCGGCCTGCGGGAGAAGATGGCGCGCTTCGCCTGGAGTGGCTGCTCACCAACGAAATCGGCGACGTGTCACACGCATCGAGCACGCAGCTTCACCAGGTCGTAGAGGCCGTGCGTCGTGATGCAGAACGCAATTTACCGTGTCCTGGCCAGGGCGCTTTCGCGACGGCGCTGCTAAAACGCCTGAGCAAGCTGGCGGCGACAACGCCGGGTGGGCCGACCAGTGATCAATGCGCTCGCATCGACGCTGCGCGCCGCCTGATCATGAAGTGGCCCGAAGCCAGCGCACAGCTCGCATTGTCCGAGATCTCGGGCGCGACCGGCCTGGTGGCGCACGATCGCCTGGATGACGCCCTCCATCGCCTGGAAACTCAGGCCGTTGGGCGGGAGCCCGATCCGGCAGCACTCGGGCCCATTCGGATCCTGGCGATCGCGGGTGAGCACCCCCGGAAGCAACGGGCCAACCCCGGTTGACCGCCCCCGGGAATGCCGTTAATATTTTGATTCCCGACCGTATTCCCGCGTAGCTCAGTTGGTAGAGCAGCGGACTGTTAATCCGTTTGTCGTAGGTTCAAGTCCTACCGCGGGAGCTTCGTAAATCCAAGATTGAGAACAAGAAAGCCCGGTGCCTCTGCGATTGTTGCAGGCACCGGGCTCTTTTGTTTTGGACTCCAGGCCTGACCTCAGGGAGGGCTGTAAAGCTGAGGATGTTGCCGGTGCTGAAGCCAAAATCGTCGCGAATC
>JBBQYT010000538.1:0-2358 GCA_038208385.1 Longimicrobiales bacterium
TTATGTTGCGGTCCTTTGCGTAAATTCCGCGTCTTCCGCGCCCTCTGCGGTGAATGCTTTTTTATGTGCCGAGGTTCATTGCCACCGGCATTTCACCACTGTAGTCGTAAAACCCTTTACCGGTTTTCCGACCGAAGTAGCCGAGAGCGACCATGCGCTTCAGGAGCGGTGGTGCGGCGAAGCGTGTTTCGCGGTAGTCATCGAACATGATGTCGGCGATGCGGTAGAGTGTGTCGATACCGACGAAGTCGCACAGTGTGAACGGACCCATCGGGTAGCCGGTGCCGAGGGTCATTCCCTTGTCGATGTCTTCGATGGTGCCGAGGCCGGTCTCGAGCGCGCGGATGGCGTCGAGCATGTAGGGCACGAGCAGGCGGTTCACAATGAAGCCGGTGCTGTCTTTTGCCACGATGGGCTCCTTGCCGAGCGAGCGCGCGAAATCGAATGCGCGCTTGAAGACTTCATCGCTGGTTGCGATGGTGCGCACGACTTCGACGAGCTTCATCACCGGCACTGGATTGAAGAAGTGCAGGCCCACCATGTGGTCGGGGCGCTTCGTCGCTGCGGCCATCGATGCGATCGACAGCGAGCTGGTGTTGCTCGCAAAGATCGTGTCCGGGCTGCACAGATTGTCCAGCGTGCGGAACATCCCGTTCTTCATCTCGAGATCTTCCGTCACCGCTTCGATGATGATGTCGGCATCCTTCAGGTCTTCGAGGGATGTCGTCATGCGAATGCGGCCGAGTGTTTCATCGCGTACGTTCGCATCGAGCTTGCCCTTTTCGACGGCGCGGTCGAGGCTCTTCGAAATTGCCTTCCGGCCCTTTTCCATCAGCTGGTCATTGATCTCGCGCACGAGCGTCGTGTAGCCAGCTTTCGCGCTGATCTCCGCGATGCCACTGCCCATAAGTCCACTGCCCAACACCGCGACCGTGCGGATTTCCGCCATCTGTGACCTCCTGAAAAACCAGAGATTAGGGATTAGAGATTAGAGATTAGTTCAAAACTTGCGCGGAATTGTTCCGATCTTGTTTTGGATCTTTTGCCACCATGGTGCTGGTGGTGGCTCGAGTGATTCACCGTACTCGGCGCGATCGAGGAGTGCGGCCAGCTCTTCGCGTGCGCCGTGCACCCAGTTGCGATAGCGCGCGCGTGATGCGGCGAGGATGCCTGCGAATCCTGCAGCGAAACCCGCGAGTCCAGCAGCAACGGCAATCGATGGAAGCAAAACTGCGGACGAAATTGCAGCGAATGTTACGATTGCAATTGCGCCGCCGGCTCCCAGCAGCAATCCCATCACGGTGCCGCCCACCACGGTCTGTGACACCGCAACGCGTCGTTTTTCGGAGACGTCGAGATCGAAGCGTACGTGAGACCAGCCGGGCTCGAGCGGGCGCACGTATACGGCAACCTGCGGAATGCGCGCGATGTGGTACCGGCTCGACGAGCGGAACACGAGCCGCACGACTGTGCTCACCGTGTCATCTGCCGGCATGAAGACAATTCCGTCTTCCACGCGCCGCCGAATCTGCATGTACTCGCGTATCGTCAAGTATTTTTCGAGGCGAATGAGCACTGAGCGGGCTTCACCGGTGACTGCGCGCGTGCCCGAGATGCTGTCCGCGCCAAATAATTTTTCGGTAAGCGATGGCTCGTGTGGCTCGGGAGGAACTTCGTACATCGCCTGGCGGACGGACCGTGCGGGCAGACCCAGCTCGGCGGCGATGCGCACTACCTCATCGTCTGCAAGACGTTCTTCCGGGTCACCCTGCGCTGAAAGCTCGACCGCCCGTCGAATGACGAGCTCGAGATTGCGGCGCGTGACACCCGATTCACGCACATACGGACTTGGGGATTTGTCGTCCACGAAGCGCAAACTACAGGGTGATGGCGTGCGTGCCTATATCCGACGCCATTGGTTCAGATTCCAGCAAACGCGGATTGGATCTCCTTGTCGAGTCCCTGTCGCAGAGCTGCCGAAACCGGGAATGCCTGCTCGAATGCTGTCTGCAGTGCGGCAGCGCCGGCCGGCACAGTGCGACCGGCCTGCAGCAGGTAGAAGCGCTCGAAGGCCGCAAGCCGGGCAGGCGCAGCACGCGCGAGGAGCATTGCCGCGCCCCGCACAGCGACGCGCGAAGACAGGACGTCCTGTCCGATCGAACGGAGTTCCGCGGGTGCGACGTTGTCCTTGATGACGTCTCCGGCCACTGAATAGATCAGCTCGTGAAGGAGCTCGAATGTCACTTCCTGGGCGTTCGATGGCGCACCGATCGCGAAGCGTGGCACATCGACGCCTTGCGTGACCGACCGGCCTTCGCCTGAAAATGCAGGGGTCAGGAGCACTTCACCGCCGTGGAC
>JBBQYT010000539.1:0-2337 GCA_038208385.1 Longimicrobiales bacterium
TTGGTCCAATCCTCCTCTGTGAATGGCGCCTGCGTTTTCCTGGCGCTGTAGCCGACGGCAGCAAAAGATGAAGTCAGCACGACGCGCTTCACGCCTGCATCGCGCGACGCTCGCAACACACGCAGCGCGCCTTCGCGTGCGGGCACGATCACTTCGTCTTCGTGCCTGGGGGCTGCCAGCGGGAACGGCGATGCGACGTGCAGGACGAAATCACAACCGGCGACGGCCTCCGGCCAACCGGAGTCAGACATCAAATCCGCCGGGACGAACTCCAGTGCGACTCCCGGCTCGGCGCCGCCCGCCTTCAGCATCGCGCGCACGTCGGCTTCGCGGGTGAGCGAGCGCACCGTCGTCCGCACGCGATAGCCGGCTTCGAGCAGCTGCAGAATGCAGTGCACGCCGACGAATCCGGAACCGCCCGTAACAAGCACCAGCTCGTTGCTCACGCCTGCCTCCCGGTCACTTCAACAATGCTGAGCGCATCGCCTCGAGCGATGGCTCTCTTCCCCACCACCGCTGAAACGATGCCGCAGCCTGATGCAGAAGCATCTCGGTGCCATCACTCGCGGGAATCTCCAGGCGCCTCGCCTCGCGCGTCCACGTGGTGCCGCGCGGCGAATAGACCATGTCGAGTGCAGCGCCCGCACGATGGAGAGACTCCAGTGCGATCGGTGCCGCATCGTCCGTGTGCAGGCCGAGCGATGTTGCGTTCACGACGAGGTCAAAACCTTCGCGACGGAGCGCCGCAGTGTCCCTGGCGACGCGCACGCGACCGCGCGGGCTCGCGAACAGGCGGCTCAGCTCATCCGCCTTATCTGCAGTGCGATTGAGCAGCACGACGGAATCGACGTGGTTCTGCAGCAATGAGAACAACGCGGCGCGCGCTGCGCCACCTGCGCCGATCAGCAGCACGCGCGTTCCCGCAGGCGAGCCCACCAGCGCCTGCACGGCTGCCGTGAAGCCCAGCACATCCGTGTTGTCGCCCCACACTTCACCGGCCTCGAACCAGAAGGTGTTGCACGCGCCCGTACGCTCGACGGCGTCCGTCTTTCGTTCCACGAGCTCCGCTGCGCGACGCTTGTGCGGGACGGTCACGTTGCCGCCGCCACCCGCGTGCGCGATGCCCGTTAGCAGACCCGGCATCGTCGTTTCGGTGCAGCGCAGCGCGACGTACACGCCGTCGACGCCGGCAACACTGATCGCAGCGTTCTGGATGACGGGCGAAAGCGAATGCGCGACGGGATCGCCGAGAATGGCGAGGAGACGCGTGGCGGCGCGGGGACTGGTCATGGCTGCGAAAGTGAGCGGATCTCGCGCCAGCTGGGGCGCGCGGCGGTCACGGAGAGAGGATCGGCTCGAGGCGCGCGAGCACGCCTTCGATGGCGCGCGCGATCTGTTCATAGGCGCGCTCGTACGCATCAATGTCATCGCCGAACGGATCCTCGATCGGCTCACCGAGACCCTCGCCCTCAACGAAATCCGTCAGGAGGGCGACTTTCTCAGCGCCGCCCATGTCGGCGACTCCAAACAGATGCGAAGGACTCATCACAAGGATGAGATCGGCCCATTGGACGAGCTCGGTCGTGAGCTGCTGCGAGCGGTGGTCACTCAGGTCGAGTCCGTGCTTGTTCACGACATCGACTGCGAGCGGCGAGGCCTCGGACGCAAAGCCCGCAGCGACGCCCGCAGACGCGACGGACACGTGCGTCCAGCCACGCTCACGCACGGCGGCTGCCGCAATCGCCATCGCCATCGGGCTGCGACAGGTGTTGCCCGTGCAGACGAACAGCAGGTTGTACGTCGTCGGCACGGGATGAGTCTCGGACGGCTTGTTTTCGTCGCTCATTGTATGTCCTTCACAAAACGCCTCAGCTCATCGATCGAGATCGAGCCGTGCCGAACAACTCTCGGTGCGGCACCGGTGAATGAAACGATGGTCGATGAAGCGGACTCGGGCAACTCACCGCCATCGATCGCAATGAGATGTGCAGCGCCACCGGCATCGGCTGCGCGAAAGGCCTCGGAAACCGTCCGTGCGGGAGCGCTCCCCGACAGATTCGCGCTCGTCGACGTGATCGGCTCACCGAGGGCGTCGATGATCGCGCGCGCGATCGGATGCGAAGTGCATCGGACAGCCACGCTGCCATCGCTTCCAATGACATCCGCCGGCAGCGCGGAGGGGCGCACAGGCAAAGCCAGCGTCAAGGCACCTGGCCAGAATGCTTCAGCGAGGCCCTTGGCCTGATCCGTCCAGATTACCCCGGGGACGCTCACGCGCTCCGTCGCCAGCAGGAGGAACGGTTTGGCATCGGAGCGCGTCTTGAGCGCGCGCAGATC
>JBBQYT010000540.1:0-2304 GCA_038208385.1 Longimicrobiales bacterium
GCATGCCCATCTACAATCCGTTCCACATGGGCGGGTTGTTCAGTGTTTTCAATTCCGACATGGTCGCTCATGCAGAGCTGATGTCCGGCGGATTTCCGGCGGAGTTCGGTACGCGTGTATCATCCGTGTTGAACGTCGAGAGCGATCCGACGGGTAACGGCTATAAGGCGGACGCGGGCATTTCGTTGCTTGCGACGCGACTCGCACTCGGCGCGGATTTATCGAAAAGCCTGCAGGAAAAACTCGGACTCCGGTCTGCGCGCGCGAAGGTGTCGGTGCGCCGGTCGTATTTCGATGCACTGCTGAAACCGTTCGTGAGCTTTCCGTATCACCTGACCGACGTGCAGGCGTACGGCGAAGCGTGGACCAACGGCGGCTCACGCCTGGCGTTCACGGGGTACACGGGCGCAGACGTGGTCAAGTTTACGGATCCCAAGTCATCCTTTCCGCTGCACTTCGGCTGGGACTGGGGCAATGACATGGCGGGCCTGCGTTTCACGACGTCGCTCGGCGGCAAGCGCACGCTCGATCTGCGCGGCGGGTATACGCGGTTCAAAACGGCAATCGTGTTTCCTGATTTCGATGATACGCGATTCAACAGTCGCATCGATCAGGCGATGCTGCGTGCAGATGCGGATGTCATTGCGACCGATGTGTTCAACGTCCGCACCGGCCTCGAGGCGAGTCACCTGGCCTACAACAACCTGGCCGAGACGGGCGGGACGACGTTCCGGAAAGGAAGACAGGATGGCACGCTGGGCGCCGTGTACGCGCAGTTGCGGTGGCACCCGAATGCGACGTGGCTGATCGAGACGGGCGGCCGTGTCGACGAATGGAAACCATCAGAGGGTCCTTCCAGCGCGCATCCCGCACCGCGCCTCGCCATCAAGCGGTTCATGAACAACGGCAGCGCTGCGATCAAGTTGAGCGCGGGTCGCTACACGCAGTTCGTGCATTCCGTGCGCGATGAGGAATTCCCGATCGGCATCGATGTGTGGGTCACGTCCGGTGATCGCGCCCCCGTGATTGTGAGTGACCAGATCGAGACGGGCTACGAGCGATTTTTCGGCAATGGCTGGTCGACCGCATTCGAGGCGTATTATCGCAAATTCGATGGTGTGACTACGAACAACTTTGCCGACGATCCAAATAATCCGCTGGACGATCTATTGGCGGGTCATGGTCGCTCGTATGGCGCAGACATGCAGCTGAAGCGCGACCGCGGCAAGCTGAACGGCTGGCTTTCGGTGTCGTGGCTCAAGGCTACGCGCACATTCCCGGATTTCGTCTCGGCCGAGACGCCCATACCGGATGTGACATACCCGCCGATCTTCGATCGCCGGCTGGACGTGGAGCTCGTGCTGCGCTATCAGCTGCCGCATGCGATCGAAAGCGGCGTGCGCGTGAGCTACGGCAGCGGTTTGCCATTCACGAAGCCGCTCGCAACTTACTCGTACATGGAATACCAGCTGATTCGCAACAGGCTGTCCACCAGTTTTGGCGATGACAGCCTGCCCAACTCCGCGGTTTTGCTCGGCCAGCGAAACGGAGAGCGATATCCGTCGTACCAACGTGTCGACCTGAGCTTTCGGAAGACGTTCCAGAAAAACTGGGGCCGCATGATCCCGTACCTGGACATCATCAACGTCTTCAACCGCAAAAACGTTCTGTTCTATTTTTATGAATACGATACCAAGCCCGCGACGCGCAGTGGCGCCAGCATGTTTCCGATACTGCCGACAATCGGAATGGACATCAGCTTTTGAGAGTAAAAACACTTGTCAAGGCGCTCGCGGCAATCGTGCTGTGCCCGGTGCTTCTGTCGTCCTGCACGCTGGACAAGGTCACGACTGCCGAGCCCGAGGATGTCGTGATTGCGGAGATCGCGCTGCGCACCGGCCTCCTCAAGCAGATCGCATTTCTGCACCACACGCTCGGCTCCGGTGCTGCAGGTGACAGCGTGCCCGATGCGGACATCCAGATCACTGCGCCCGGCAACCACATGATGCGTTTCGCGCGCACAGCGCTCACGGATTGCGTTACGGACCGGCCCGCGCGCGAGCAGCTTGGCACGTGCTACGCGACGCTCCCGACGAACAGCATTACCGTCGATCCCGGTGGACTGTATTCGCTGCGCATCACATTGGCCGACGGCAAGGTGATGACGAGTGCGATGACGGTGCCGAACGATTTCCATTTCGTCCATCCGCCACCTGGTGTCGGAACGTGTACAGTGGCGCCGCTCACGCCGGTCGAATTGACGTGGACGTCATCGTCCAACGCGTGGGTCTATCTGAATGAGAC
>JBBQYT010000541.1:0-2302 GCA_038208385.1 Longimicrobiales bacterium
TCCGATACGCTGCGCAGTGGACGATAGCTTGCAATGCCCGGCGGCAGGGATTCTTCGACCCACGCGGGTGCGCCCGGCCAGATGAACAGAGACCGCGCGCTGAGTCCCACCACGTCTGCGGGGCGACTCACTGCAATGATCTGGATTAGCGTGTCGTTTGCAGTGATGCCGCAGTGATCGAGCGTCCGAGAAATCTTCTGCACCGTCGCATCACTGGCGGCGAGGATCAGGAGATTGCCGCAGGCTGCCTGGGTGCGCAGCTCGCGGATCATGTCCGGTGCCATCGTCGAATCGATGACGGGCTTGTCACCGGAGATCTGCTGGACTTCCTGCAGGTAGTGCGGTGTCGTCACAACGACAGGTGCGTCGTTCAACAGTGAGTCCGCATTCCTGGCATCATCGATCGCGCACGCGACGGCGCGGAGCTCGAGGCGCTCGTGCAGCTCCGTCGCGATCGCGTCCGCCTGTGACCAGTCGCGATCGATGACCGGAATACGTACACGCTGAAGGTCGGATACTGCAGTGATCAAACGAAGAATTGTACGGGTATCGAGACCCAATCCACGCGCGCCATCGTACGTATGCTCGAGCCATCTGCGATACAGCTTGTCGAGCGGACCGGACGCGTCCGGTAGAGTCGGTGGATTGAGATAGATGCCGGAGCGCGGACGTACGCGCACCAGGCCTTCCGTCTCGAGCCGGCGGTATGCAGCCGCGGCCGTTTTTCTGTCCACGTGTTCGGCTTCCGCGATTTCGCGAATGCTAGGCAAACGGTCTCCGGACCGCCAATATCCAACGTAAAGACCAGACACAATGCGGTCTCGGAGACGGTCGAGAATGATTGCGCCTGCAACTTGCTCTCTGGCCATTTGTCCCCCGTACTTCGAGTCCACGACCCCCCACCCCCGGGCGTTTCAGGCAGCAAGAAAGGTTCCAAAAAAGACATGCGTGCACTACTGCTGCTCGCACTTTTTTCGCAAGGTCCCATTCTACCGATAACGCCCCGCGACTCTGCTGCGGCGTTCAAGCGCGCAGCGCGTCGTGCAGAGACCGCGTATGAAAGCCTCAGACAACGGCTGGTGCCTTCGAGCTTCGGCGGAGGCAGGGGACCGTGCGATGAAATCGTCGGCCGTTTCTGCCTGACCTACGATCCGCCGTCCGTGAAAGAACGTCCACTCGAGCCCGAAGATAAACGAACAATAGAAGCCCGGCGTCTGGCAATAGAGGCATCGCGCCGTGCGTTTGCTGCGTTGCCTGCCGACGTAACGATCGTGCGCCCGCTCGTGCGATTCCTGGTGGAAGATGATCGTGCCACGGAAGCTGTCGCAACCGCGCGCACGTTTGCGTGGGCATCCAGGGATTCGATCTGGGGCCCGTTGCTGCTGGGCTTTTCGCTCCACGCCGCTGTCCAGGACTCCCTCGCCGAAATTGAGTTCGATCGTGCTGCGCGACACCTCGATGCCGGTGAAACGCGTCGCGCAGTTCGTCTGGACAGAGTGATTTCGTCATCCGAGCAGGGCGTGTACAAGAAGCTCAGCGATGTCGATCGCAATGCGTACGAACGGTGGTTCTGGCGCGTCGCCGATGCATTGTATTCGACATCCGGCAACGAGACGCGCGCCGAGCATATGTCGCGCTACGTGTGGGCGACGATGTTTTCGGAGGCGGCGTTGCCGACGAGCATGCTGGTTTGGGGGAGCGATCTCGATGAGCTGACGATGCGATTCGGTGTGCCGCGCTCGCGTTATCGTGAGAGTTACGGCGCGCTCGGCGAGTCGCGCCTCATCGAGCGCTACGACCCGCATGAAGTCTCGCTGATGCCTTATACTCTCCGCACGAAAGGCCTGCTGCACACGCCTCAGCCGGGTGACAGCTCCGAGCTCAACGACGCGCGCGCACGCACCGGCTACGCGCCTGGGACGGTTCGCCGCATCGTTCCGATCATGCACCAGGTGACGCGCTTCCCTGCGGGCGATTCCGTGTTGTTCCGCATCGATGCCGAGCTGGTGATGGATTCGCTTGCACGCGGCGCAGACCAGCTCGAGGCTTCACTGTTTGTCGCTGATTCAGTGCTTCCGCCGCAGCGCATCGGCACGACGCTCGCACACGCGGAAAAAGACACCGCACGATTCACGCTCTTTGGCAGCTCGACATGGTCCGCCGCTCTGTACAGTGCGGAAGCCATCGAGATGAAGACGCGTCTCGCGGGCCGCGCGCGCTACGCGACAGAGCTGGCGACATTGCCCCACAAGGCGACAACGCTGTCCGACATCCTCGTCGCATTTCCCTTGCATGGCGAAGT
>JBBQYT010000542.1:0-2299 GCA_038208385.1 Longimicrobiales bacterium
GATGGACCGCCCCGGACTTCACGTCTTCGTTACACTGCCGTGTATGTGAAGCGCGAAGGAGCCTGGCGAATGCTCGCGCTGCAGATGCAACCGCGCTCGACCCGCTGACGAACAGGTTCGCACTGTGCCCTTCTTGGACTGGAAGAAACTGCATCGCCTCCGCGCCTAACGGACGCTGAAGCTGGCAAGCGAAGTAGGGAGGCTCGCTGCGCTCGCATTATGTTGAGTTCGCTCGCAGCTCAGCTGAGGCGTTATACCGCATCGCCGAGAGAAACCGCCATCTCTCGGCGATACGGGCCCTCAGCCTAAGGTTCGTCGCCAAGTGTGCGTGATCTGCCAGATTCGCAGCGTTGTCCACCGTGATCGAAGGCGTGTGACGCGTAACAGCGAACGTCGAGGGGAATTAATAGTTCGGCGGCGTAGTTACAGTGTGAATAGCACGTCCCATCTCGGGGAGCCTGTACCGCTGCTGCGCCCCAAGCAGTGGTCACAGCAAGATTCGCTCGCGGAACCCTCACGCGACGGTTTTACGCGCTTAATTCGGAATGAGCTCGTTGCGCACTCATTCAGTCTCGCTGCGTGCGCGGTACAGCTTTGCATTGATCTTGACAGGGCCGGTGCGGAACGCGCGTGTTATACCGACTAGACAGCCGGCCCGTCACGAGAGCCGTCATGATTCGCACGGCCTTGCTGGTCGCGCTCGCGCTGGTCCAACCCCTGACTGCCCTCGCGGCGCAACAAGCGCCCTCGTAACTGGTCGGCACATGGCGCATCGTGGAGTGCTGCGATGTCGACACCACGGGTAGCACGACCTATCCGGTGTGCCCGCGTGCTATCGGCTGCTTCATCTACGACCTCGCGGGGACTTTGATCATTCAAGCGATGCGGACGCCGCACACGATTGCGCTGGCGGGGATGGCGTAGGTGCGTAGCGCGCCAATCGGATTCGCGGCGATACCCGCTCAATCGGCGGTTACCCGATCCCCGCTTGCCGGCGACTCGTTCGTGTGCGCTGAGCATTCACCGCGACTTGCCTTGCCCTCAAACGCGTCGCTTCACTCGATCGAACGATGCATGCTGGTGCGGATGCAGTCGCCGGTCGGCCGCCTGATCGACCGCCGAACGGTCTAGCGGCCGCCCCGCAACCGCATTCTATTGGAATTACATAGCGAGAGCCCACGTTACGCCGCGTCATCGAGTTTTGGCCTATTTCCCAACCCTGCGATGGGCACCACGTTCGTACTCGAGAATGCTTCACGCGACCGCGTAGCGTCGACCGCGGCCGGGTGTAACGCTGCGGGCTGGACCGCATTCCTCTTGACGACGTGCCAGAAAGGGCCAGCAGGCTGGCTGCTGTGAGGTTCTGGCTCAGCCGGCGCAAAGGCATCCCCCGGCTCCGCGGAAAGATCGCGGTCGTTACCGGAGCAGCCAGCGGAATTGGTAGAGCGCTGGCCATCGGTCTTCGAGCGAAGGGCTGCCACCTCGCACTCGTGGATCTCGATCGGGACGGCCTCCTACGCCTCCAGCTCGACCTTGCGGAATCCCACAGTCAAGCCGCCGTGACGACGCACGTCGGAGACGTAAGCGACCGCTCGCGGATGCGCACGCTTGCCCGAGAGGTGGCCGAGGCGCACGGCGACGTCCATCTACTCATCAACAACGCCGGCATCAGTCATGAAGCGGCGTTTCCGCAGACGAGCCTCGACGATTGGGATCGCATCGTGGGCGTGAACCTGTGGGGAGTGATCCACGGCTGCCACTTCTTCATGCCGTATCTCGCAAAAGCGGAACGGGCACACATCGTAAACATCTCCAGCCTGCTCGGCATTGTCGCAATGCCTGGTCAGTCCGCGTACTGCGCGACCAAGTTCGCGGTGCGTGGCCTCTCGGAGTCGCTCTGGGAAGAGCTTCGTGCAACGTCCATCGGTCTGACTGTCGTTCACCCGGGCGCCGTAGCGACCAATATCATGAAGGCCGCCCGTGGCGACGACCCGGATCTCCTTCGGCGGCTCACCAGGTGGTATGAGCAGAACGCCGTCTCGCCCGAACGCGCGGCCGCGCAAATGATCCAGGCCGTTGAGAAAGGCACTCCCCGCCTGCTGATCACTTCCGAGGCAACGCTCGGCGACGTCCTGAAGCGCCTGATGCCTGTCACCGGCAACAAGCTCATGGGTGATGCGGCAATTCGCATGATCGGCGTGGAAGACATGCGGGCCAAGCGGTCGGCCCAATGGCGCGAAACAATGGTCGAAGGGAAGCAGGACGCTCCGTGACGATGGCCCGCAATGCCGCAACGGAC
>JBBQYT010000543.1:0-2296 GCA_038208385.1 Longimicrobiales bacterium
GAATGCTGGAACGCTCGATCCAAAGAGCGAAGGCGGCGCACTTTCGTCGGCGCTGATCGCAGCCGAAACGGATTTGCGAAACCTGCGCTTCCAGGATGGCATTCTGCAGAGCCTGATCGTTGGACTCAAGTCTGGTGGCCGCTCGGATGAAGCCGTGCGTCGCGTAGTCACGATCGGTCGCGACCTCGTGCCGACCGCACCCGAGCTCTACAGCAAGTTGCAGGGCCTGGAAACCGAGCGCAGCAAGATGACCGTGTCGCGTTTCGGTTACACGCGCAACGAGCCCGGTGTCGAAGTGCTCGACTCGCTCATCAATGACACAAAGGATGACATTCGTACGGTCACCGAGCAGTCTCTCGGTGCATTGCACAACCGATTGCAGGCTGCAGAACAACGCGTCGCGGAGCTGCAGCAGCAGCAGGGAAGGCTGCCCGAGCGCGCAAACGCCTTTTCGCGCCTCGAGCAACGCAGTGATGCCGTGCAAAAGACGTTCGACATGCTCGCCGGCAAGTATTACGAAGCTCAGATTGCAGAAGCCATGGAGTCCGGCAAGGTCGACATCGTCGACCCCGCATCCGCACCCAGATCTCCCGATCCGATCAACACGCAGCGCAAGATGATCCTGGCGCTCGTCGTTGGTCTCATGCTCGGTATCGGCGCAGCGCTTTTGCTCGAATTCCTCGACACCCACGTGCGCAATGCGGATGATGCAGAGCGTGCCTCGGGCCTGAAGACAATCGGAGCGATTCCGGACTTGCGCCGCGTTCACGGCAATGTCGGGCCGATCTTCATGCTCACAAATGAAAACACCGGCGCTGCGGAATCATTTCGAATGCTGCGCACGACCCTCCACTTTCTCCGTGCTGAGCGCCCCAAGGTAATGGCCGTTACGAGCGCTGCCCCCGGAGAAGGGAAGAGCATGATCACGGCGAACCTCGCCGTCAGCATGGCGAGGCAGGGACTCAAGGTGTTGCTGATCGATGGTGACTTGCGGCGTCCGACGCAGCACAAGTTGTTCGGAATCGAGCGCCATCCAGGTCTCACGGATGTTCTTGTAGGCGATGTGGCGCCTGGCGGCGCCGTGCGCCGAACCGACGTACCGACTCTCGACATCATGACGTGCGGTACCGAGAGCGCAAATCCATCAGAGCTGCTCGGCAGCAAGCGCTTCGCGCAGGTGCTCTTCAGCGCCAAAGCAGTGTACGATGCGGTTCTCATCGACACACCGCCGGTCCTCGCCGTCACGGATGCGGCGGCTGTCGTGCCCAACGTCGATGGCATTCTGCTCGTCGCACGCGCCGACAAGACGGATCGCTCCGCGCTCCGCCAGACCGCGATTCAGCTGAAGCAGGTCAAGGCCCCGATGCTCGGGATGATTCTGAACTGCACGCCACCCGCAGGCTCGTATGGTCGCGGCGGCGGCTACTACGATTATTATGGCTACCGATACAGCGAATACTACATGAACGGAAAGAACGGCGGCGCACCGAAGGGACTTCGTCAGCAGTTGTGGGCGAAAGTCACGAGTCGCACGTAATCGCGCGCCCGCACGTTAACGGTCGAGCTTTGCGCGCGGACTCGTAGCGCCGCTCGAGCCCGCGTGCCCCGGCATCCAGCGCGCCTCGAGCGACAGCTTCAGGTTGTTGGCATCCTGCCCGAAGTTTCGATAATAGCGTTTCGAGTACGCCGCGCTCCAGTTAATCTCCAGATCCTTCACGAATAACATCTGCCGGACTCCGCCTGTCAGCTCCACGTCGTGCCGATACGGCCAATCCTGGCGCGCCGCGACCGCGATACTGGAGCCATCATCCCGCCGAACGCGCTCGACGTAGAATCCAAGTAAACCGGACTTTCCGAACACATCAACACCGAGATATTGCGCATCGGCGCCCGGTCCTACCGACGCACCGAGCAGCTGTCCGTCATTGGTGTGACCGTGCGCATCGTGCACGTAGTAAATGTCTGTCGGCCGCCCCGCACGCGACGCCAGCTGCTGTTGCAGGTGGATCAATTCTCCGTTGATGCGCACCCAGTGTGACGTTGCCATAACAACCTTTTGAAAGCCGCCGCTCCACGCCTGCGAATGGTCCGGCTCGGTAACGAAGTCACGCACATCCCATGAATGATCGTCGCGCGACCATTCCGCATACACTTCAAAACCGCTCTCCGGCAGTACCCAACGCCCGTAGAGGCTGAGCATCTGGTTGTCGTTGTTGTTGCCGTACGGATTGTCCGGCGTTTCGGGCAGGTGACTCTTCAGCACGGCCTGGAAGAATGGAAACAGATCGTACGCCTC
>JBBQYT010000544.1:0-2285 GCA_038208385.1 Longimicrobiales bacterium
CGATGTGCATGAACGGTAGATACCACCAGTAGTACGTCGCCTGGCCTTTCATCTGGCTGATCAGGCGGTCGCGCTCTTCGAGCAGATACATCCACAGGCCGGCGAAGATCATGCGCAGCACGCGCAGCGGGTGCAGCAGCAACAGCAATCCGAGTCTGCCGCCGCCCATCTTCTTCAGCAGCGGCTCGCTCTCGTTCGTCGACAGCGTGAAGACTGCGCGGTCCGCGCCGCCATCATACAGATTCACGTAGCTGGACCCGCCCGACAGCACGCCCTCTTTCGGCAGTCTGTCGCGGATGAACTGCATCGATGCCGGCTGCGAGCCGATGATGACGCGCCGCTCCTCTTTTTCGTAGAAGCGAAACGCCGGGATGCGCGCTTTGGTGCCGTGAAAGATCGATGCCTGTGCTGCCGGCGTCGCGCTTGGGAGGCCAGCGGGATATTTGCGGATGTCCCAGCCCTGCTTCTCCAGCAGGCGCTTCAGGTTCGGTACCCAGCCTTTGCGGAGTGCGCGCTCGAGGTCTTCGTGCGCCAGCGCATCCACCTGGATGACGACAAAGCCGCGCCGCTGGTCCTCCTCGCGCCGCCGCCGTCGCCGCTCTTCTCTGAACGGATAGTATTTGATTCTGTAGTAAAGGCGATACACTGCGCGGCGAAAACGGATGAGGAATCCTGCATCCGTCGCGCCGCCCTGCGGGTCGGTCACTTCAGCATCTCTGGGAGTCGTCGCAGAAGCTCGCGTGGCTCGATCGGTTTGGCGAGGTATGATGTGCAGCCCGCCTCAATGCATGCGCGCTGCTCCTCGGGGCCGACGCGGCCCGTCAGCGCTACAATGCGCATGTCGTGCGTGCGCTGGTCGGCGCGCAAATCCTTTACGACATCGAGACCGGGACGATCCGGAAGTCCGAGGTCCAGCAGCACCAGTCGCGGCAGCTCCGTAGTCGCAGCCGCGACGGCGTCCGCAGCGGTGCCGGCTTCCAGCACGCGATAACCGGCATCCTCCAGGAGGAGCCGAAACGCGTCGCGCAGGAACGGGTCGTCTTCGACGAGCAGGATGGTCCTGTCGGCAGTTGTATTCATCGGTTGCTGAAACTAGACCGTGTATCGGACCTCTGCAAGCCGTCGCCGGATATGGCATCCGCCTCAAGGTCTTCCTCGATCAGCTGTCTGTGTAGCAGCGATGCGTAAAGACCAGCGCGTTGAATCAGCTCCGGATGCGTACCACTTTCGACTATCACGCCGCGGTCCTGTACGAGGTTGAGATCTGCATTCATGACGGCCGTCACGCGATGACTGATAATGAACGAAGTGCGCTGGGTGAGCACATCTCTGAGTCCACGCAAAATCTCTGTTTCCGTCTGCGTGTCCACTGCGCTCAGTGAGTCGTCCAGCACGAGGATGCGTGGATCGCGGGCCAGTGCACGCGCGAGCGTCGTGCGCTGTCGCTGGCCGCCCGACAGGTTGACGCCGCGCTCGCCAAGCCGCGTGTTGTAGCCCCATGGAAATGACTCGATCGCTTCATCGAGCCGGGCCACGCGCGCTGCACGCTCGATGATCTCAGGCACCTCGAAGTCGACATCTCCCGGTATTTGTCCACTCAGCAAATTCGAGCTCGCGCTCGCGCCATACGCGATGTTCTCCGCAATCGTCTCCGAGAACACGAACGAATCCTGCGGCACCAGTCCAATCGCCCCGCGCAGCTGCTGGAGCGACAGCTCGTCGATTGCAACGCCATCGAGCAGAATCTTGCCGCGCAACGGATCGTACATCCGCGTAAGGAGCGCGACGATGGTCGACTTGCCGGAGCCGGTCGGCCCCACAATCGCGACGGTCGATCCCGCGGGCGCGTGGAACGAGATGCCGCGCAGCACGTCGTGCTCCGAGCCCGGGTAGCGAAACCAGACGTCGCGGAATTGAATATCGCCTCGAATATCTTCGACGATAGTTGGACGTTCAGGCTCATTGATTGTCGCTTTGGCCTGCAGCACGAAGTTGACGCGTCCCATCGATGCCGCGCCGCGCTGAAACAGGTTGATGACCCAGCCGAGTGCAATCATGGGCCAGGTCAGCATACTGAGATAAATCCCGAATGCGACGAACTCGCCTACAGAGATTTTGCCGTTCAGGGCCTGCGTGCCGCCGATCCAGAGCACGAGCAGTGTGCCAAAGCCTGCGAGCAGCGTGAGCAGCGGATTGAACACCCCCTGCGTGCGGGCGAGGTGCATGTTCTTCTCGAGGTACTGTTCGTTGAGCGTCTCGAACTCGTGCTGTTGTTCCTTCTCCTG
>JBBQYT010000545.1:0-2257 GCA_038208385.1 Longimicrobiales bacterium
GCGTGAATCCGGAAGTGTATGACACGCAGGAGTACCGTGCGCGCATCTCCGGTCGCGAGCCGGCGCCGTGACGTTCGATGAAGCGAAGCTGCGCGAGGATGCCGTAGCGTGTGCACTCGCGGGCATTCGTGCAGTCGATCCTGAACTGCTCGTGCGTACGTCGCTCGATAAAGGTACGCGCGACGAGCTGTCGTGCGCTCACTCGCTGCGCCTGCTTGCGCTCGGCAAGGCCGCGTGCGCAATGGCGCGCGCCGCGCTGCAACACATGCCCGGCGTTGTTGAGGCGGTCATCATCACGAATCATTGCGAGAGCGATATCGCGAATGCAGACGTGATCATTGGCGGACATCCTGAGCCCGATGCAGGCAGCGTACGCGCTGGCGAGCGCGCACTCACGCTGGCGCACCAGGCGGGGCACGATGATGCGATCCTGGTGTTGATCTCGGGCGGCGGCTCCGCACTGATGGCACTACCCGTCGATGGTGTTTCGCTGGATGACCTGCGTGTCATGACAGAGCTGTTGTTGCGCGCGGGCGCAAGCATCACCGAGCTGAACTGTGTGCGGAAGCACATAGATCGCCTGAAAGGCGGACGACTGGCCCGCGCAGCGCAACCCGCCCGCGTCATCGTACTCGTACTTTCGGACGTATCGGGAGACCTGTTGGAGGCGATTGCATCGGGACCGCTCTCGCCGGACAGTACGACGTACCGGAATGCGCTGGAAATTCTCGACAGGCTCGAGCTTCGCGAGCGTGCGCCGCGCACAATCGTGAGCCATCTCGAGCGCGGCGTGCGGGGTGACTTTCCAGAGTCCCCTCGTACAGGCGATCCGTGCTTCGATTTGGTGACCACGCTTGTGATCGGCAACGTCGAAACTGCACTGGAGGGTGCGCGCGCCGAGGCTGCGCGACGGGGGTATGATGTAGAAGTGAGCGCGACGCTCGTGACCGGCGAAGCGCGCAGTGCGGGCGTCGGGATTGCGGAGCGCGCGCGCGAGGCTCAGGCCGCGGACCACGCCTCACCGCTGTGTCTGCTCAGTGGCGGTGAGACGACTGTGGTTGTGTGCGGCTCGGGCAAGGGCGGTCGCAACCAGGAGCTGGCCCTTGGCGCTGCAGTCTCACTCGACGGCGCGCGCGGCATTGCGATCGCATCGATCGGCACGGACGGTATTGATGGCCCGACAGATGCCGCGGGCGCTGTGATCGACGGAATGACGGTAGCCCGTGCGACAGCACTCGGACTCGACGCACACGCGTCGCTCGCGAACAATGATGCGTATCCATTCCTTGTCGCAACGGGAGACATCGTTCGAACAGGGCCGACAGGCACGAACGTCACTGACTTGCAGGTTACACTGATTGCTCGAGGGCTTTGAATTCCACATGACAACACAGGAACAACCGCACGTCGTAATTGTAGGCGGAGGATTTGGTGGATTGTATGCAGCGCGCGGGCTGCGGCGCGCAGCGGTGCGGATCACGGTCGTCGACAGGCGCAACTTCCATCTTTTCCAGCCACTGCTCTATCAAGTGGCGACTGCATCGCTTTCGCCCGGCGACATTGCAAATCCGATCCGCTCGATTCTCGCGAAGCAGCAGAACGCCGCAGTAATCATGGCGGAGGTGACGGACATCGATGTACAGGGCAAGCGCGTGTTCCTTGAAGGCGGCGAGCTGACGTACGACTATCTGATCGTCGCGTCGGGCTCGACGCACGCGTACTTCGGACACAGTGAGTGGGAGAAGTTTGCACCAGGTCTCAAGACCGTCGAAGATGCGATTCAGATTCGGCAGAAGTTTTTGATTGCGTTCGAGGCAGCGGAGCGCGAGACGAACCCGGTGCGGCGCCAGGAGCTGATGACGTTCGTGATCGTGGGTGGCGGACCGACGGGAGTGGAGCTGGCGGGTGCAATGGCGGAGATCGCACAGAACGCGATGCCACGCGAGTTCCGTCACATCAACACGAAGCAGGCGCGCATCATTCTGCTCGAGGGTGGCAACCGCATTCTTCCGACGTATCCGGAGGATCTATCGCCGAAGGCGCAAAAACAGCTCGAGAAGCTGGGCGTCGAAGTCCGCACATCTGCGCTGGTGACGCACATCGGGGAAGGGTGCGTCGGGATTGGCAAGCATGATGAAATCAGGACGCACAATCTGTTCTGGGCTGCAGGCGTTGCCGCGTCACCGCTGGGCGCGCGACTCGGTGTAAGGACGGACCACGCCGGTCGCGTTTATGTCGAGAAAGACTGCAGCATTCC
>JBBQYT010000546.1:0-2204 GCA_038208385.1 Longimicrobiales bacterium
TGCAGGCCTTCGGACCAGCGCCTGCCGGGCATGAGGCGGCCCGTGAACTCGTCGACGATGATGACTTCGCCGCCCTGCACCACGTACTGCTGATCCTTGTGGAACAGAGTGAGGCCGCGCAGCGCCGCGTTCAGGTGATGCATGAGATTGATGTTGGCCGCATCGTAAAGGCTGCTGTTCGCGGGCAGCAACCCGGCCTGCTCCATCAACTGTTCGGCGTGCTCGTGACCGTCTTCGGACAGAATGATCTGATGCGCTTTCTCGTCGACCCAGTAATCGCCCTCTGCGGACTTCTCTTCCTTCTGGCGCGTGAGCCTGGGCGCGATCGCATTGATGCGGATGTAGAGATCGGTCGTGTCTTCGGCCTGGCCCGAAATGATGAGCGGCGTGCGCGCTTCGTCGATCAGGATCGAGTCGACTTCGTCGACGATCGCATAGAACAGCGGGCGCTGCACTTTCTCCGAGGTGTGAAACACCATATTGTCGCGCAGGTAGTCGAAACCGAACTCGTTGTTCGTCCCGTACGTGATGTCCGCGGCATACGCTTCCTGCTTCAGTTCGTGCTCCATCTGCGAGAGATTCACGCCGACGCTCATGCCGAGAAAGCGATAGAGCCTGCCCATCCACTCCGAATCGCGCTGGGCGAGATAATCGTTCACCGTGACGATGTGCACACCGACGCCGGCGAGCGCATTGAGGTACGCGGGCAGGGTCGCGACCAGGGTTTTGCCTTCGCCCGTGCGCATCTCGCCGATCTTGCCGTTGTGAAGCACGATGCCGCCGATCATCTGCACGTCGAAATGGCGCATGTTGAGCACGCGCTTGCCGGCTTCGCGCACGACCGCAAAAGCTTCGGGCAGTATCTCTTCGAGCGCATCACGGCGCACGCGATCGAGCGCGGCATCCTGTGTCTGCGCCGCGGGCACCACGTCGTCATCGGCGGCGGCAGTGGGCTGGACCTTTGCGGTGCGCGCCCGTATACGGTCACGGAATTCGTCAGTCTTCGCGCGTAACTGCTCGTCGCTCAGCCGCGCAATCTCGGGCTCGAGCGCGTTGATCTCGCGAACGGTGCGGCCATACTGTTTCAGCAAGCGCTCATTGCGGCTGCCGAATATCTTCTTCAGTACCCCTTGGATCATGGCTTAAAGTGAAACCTGCGTGAAAACAGGTTCATAAAAAAAGGGTGGGGAAACACCCCACCCTATGTTCGTTGAGCCGTCCGGACTGGATCAGGGCGACTGCAGAAATTGTGTCGGATTCTGCGGCACACCGCGCTGCCGGACCTCGAAATGCAGATGTGTTCCCGTTGAGCGCCCGGTTCGGCCGACTTCGGCGATCTTGGCGCCACTCAAAACTACGTCTCCTGCCTTGACCAGCCGCTTCGACGCGTGCGCGTAACGCGAGACGAGATCGTTGCCGTGGTCTATCTCGACCATATTACCATATTGCGGATGTAAGTCGGAGTAGACGACCACCCCTCCCGCCGCGGCGTGGATGGCGGTCCCGGCGTTCGCCATGAAATCGATGCCTTCGTGAAACGCGCGCTGACCGGTGAACGGATCGATGCGCCAGCCGTAATCGGACGAGTGCCACGCGGCCTGCAGCGGCAGCATCGTGGGCACCAGCTTCTTGCGCGCGCTGTCGAGGGTGTAACGCGATTCGAGCACGCCTAACTTGTCGCCGCGATCCTCGACCTGGCGCGTCAGCGCGTCGAGTTGCCCGCTCAGATCGCCGAACGACAGGTCCTGGCTCGGCATCGACGACAGGGCGCCGCCCTGCCCCGGGACCTCTCCGAACAGCAGGTCCTGCGGCCGGAATCCCGCCACTTTCGCCAGGCGCTCGCCCAGGTGATCGAGGCGCAGCAGCTGCGCCTGCATCTGTCCCAGCCGGACCGCCAGCGCATTGAGATTTTCGCGTTGATACGGCTCCGGGGCGACTTCCGGCCGGCCCGCGCTCAGCAGGCGCTGCAGGACCGGCAGCTTCGAGTCCGACGCGTAGCGCAAGAGCGCCAGATTTAATGTGGTGGTCAGCGCAACGACCCCACCGAGCGCAGCGAACGCGAAAAGCACGCCCTGCGGCAGGCTGACCGTGATGGTCCTGGCCGTGGCGAGTTTCTGGGAGACTAAAATGATGTCCATTGGCTCGCTGTCCCCTGATTACTGTCCGGATCCATGCCGCTACACAAACTGACGGACCTGCTCGGC
>JBBQYT010000547.1:0-2197 GCA_038208385.1 Longimicrobiales bacterium
AGTCGAGTTCACGATGATCGAGAAATCACTGATCGGCATCTGGCCCCACGGCGTGTATGTCGTCGCCATGGGCTCTTCCGACAACGTCATCTGCTTCACATTGGCGACGATACCAATGATCTCGCCGCCGGCGTCCACTCCGACAGTGTCGCTCGCACTTCGCGTGTGGCGAATTCCGAGCTTGATGTGCTTGCCGATTGGATCCTGGTCCTTGAAGTAGCGATTCACAAACTCCTGGTTCACCACGACGACGGGCGCGCGGTCCGGGCGATCTTCGTCCGTCGTGTAGAACCTGCCGCGCACGAGAGAAACGCTCAGCGCCTTGAAGAATCCCGGCGATGCAGGATGCACTTCGCTCAGCCTGCGATTGTCCGGCGTGCTCTCGGGCCAACCGTCGACCTCGAAAGTCGTGCGCATGCGCTGCGGATCGAACGGCCGGCCAAACACAATGCCGACAGCGCGCGTCCCGGGTAGCTGCTCGAACTTTTCCTGCAGCTGTGTCGTGAACGCGCGAATCTGCGGCTCCTGAGCATACTTCACATCGGGCAGCGCGATGCTGAACGTCGTCACCTGTGCGGCCTTGAAGCCGGGGTCCACGTTCGTGAGTCGTACGAAACTGCGAATCAAGAGCCCTGCGCCCATGAGCAGCACCACTGCGAGTGCGATCTCCGCGGTTATCAATGCGCGCCGCGTCGTGTGCATACCGCCGTGTGTCGTGCCGCCCGTGTTCTGGCGCAGCATCTGCCCGACGTTCGACCGCGCCGCGAACAGCGCCGGCGCAAGTCCGAACAGAATTCCCGCTATGATTGCCACCGTCACGGTGAACGCCAGCACGCGCCAGTCGATCGAGACTTCCTGGAGACGCGGGAGAGTCGTTGGTCCCCACGCAACGATGGCGTTCACTGCCCATGCTGCGATCGCGGTACCTGTCGCGGCGCCGACGAGACTCAATAGCACACTTTCCGTAATCGACTGCCGGATCAAGCGCCCGCGGCTTGCACCGAGTGCAGTGCGAATCGTCATCTCACCCTGCTGAGCAGCAGCACGCACGAGCATCAGGTTCGCGATGTTCGCGCACGCAATCAACAACACGAACGCGACTGCGCCGAGCATCGAGAACAGGGCCGGGCGCACGTTGCCGAGGATCACGTCATCCAGGCGCAGCGCCGTGCCTTCGAAGCCCGTGTTGGAAGCCGGATACTGCGCGACGAGCCGCCGTGCGATTGCAGCGACATCCCTCCTGGCCGCATCAGCCGTTACGCCCGGCTTTACGCGCGCAATCGCCGTTAGCGAATGCGCACCCCGATTGGTCGGATCGAGCTGCCACCCCTGCCACTCCATGGGAATCCAGAGATCTGACTTGCGTGGGAAATCGAACCGCGGCGCTGCAACACCAACAACCGTGAAAGGCTCGCCGTCGACCGCAATCTTCTTCCCGATTATGCTCGCGTCCGCACCAAAGCGACTGCGCCAAAGCGCGTCCGACAGCACGGCCACCTTCGCCGCCGTCTTTCCATCCTCTCCGGGCGCGAACCCGCGCCCGAGCGGAACGCTCACGCCAAGCAGCTCGAAGAACCGCGCCCCAACGGCCGCCTCGTTCAGACGCCGCGGCTTCAACGCATCGCCCGTCAGGTTGACGTTGTTGAAGTCCATCGGCGCCATCCCGACAAAGCTGTGCGACTGATCCCGGTAATCCATATAGTCGAGCGCGGACATCGGCATCGACTTGCCCTTCACCCACGACGACACCTGGACCAGACTCTCCGGATTCCCAAACGGCAACGGCCGGAACAACACCGCATTCAGCACGCTGAACATCGCCGTCGTTGCCCCGATCGCGAGCGCCAGCGTCGCAATCGCAACCAGAGTGAATCCCGGCGTCCGCGTGAGCTTGCGCGCCGCGTACCGTACGTCCTTGATCAACGTTTCCATTTTTTGCCTCGAGCTGTCGACATTCCTGGCATTTCTTCACCGCGGATGACGCGGAAGACGCGGAGGAACAACGAACGATGTATGCCGTGCAGTAGCGCATCTGTAAATATCATTGTAGAAATAACTTAGCCAATCATGCGGCCAGCATCCAGAACCCCGAATGTGGACATTTCGCAACCCCGGTTCCCACAGCCGAACTCCTCCTACTCATCCCATAGATCGCGGGTCTCTCCTCCTCCTTCCCCTTTTCCCGCCGTAAATCAGC
>JBBQYT010000548.1:0-2192 GCA_038208385.1 Longimicrobiales bacterium
CACGCGGTGCACTTTTTCTTCGATGGCAAGCGAGCGTGTCAGCGCGATGACAGCAGCTTTTGCCGCCGCGTATGCGCCAAGCTGCGCGGGCGCTGCGAGCGCAGCCGGTGATGCGAAATTCACGACAGCGCCGCCGCGCTCGCGCAACATTGGCAATGCTGCGCGCGTCATGAGAAACACAGTGGACGCATTGCGCTCGAGCTCGCGATGCCACTCTTCTGGAGTTGTGTCTGCAACCGGTTTGATGACGGACAATCCGCCGGCAACATTCACCAGGTAGTCGAGCCGGCCGTATGTTTCCTTTACGAATGCGGCAACAGTAGTAGCGCCGTCCTGTGACGTTAGATCAGCAGCGATCGCCGCAACGCGTGTCGGCTCTCCAAGGTCGGCAACGAGCTCGATTACTCCTGGCGAAATATCCGTGATCGCGATGCGCGCGCCGCGGGCGAGGAATACCTGAGCAATGGCGTAACCGACCTGACCCTTTGCGCCAACGCCCGTGATGATTGCAACTTTCTGGTCCATCTCTACCTCGTGTGAATGACTGACCGTCCAGCGGCCCCACCAGTAGCCGAAGGATGCCAGGGAGCCACCGATCGCGACGAATACGACGCTTGCATCGAGGTGCGGAATCAGTACAACAGCAGCGAGCAGGACGCCTGACGCGGCACCGAGCGCCGCACCTACAGCGACACCGCCCGTACCCACCGTCTTGTTGCGCGGCGCGTAATTGATGCCGCTGAGCACTGCGCCGATCGCGTATGCGGGTGCTGCTATGAGCAGCAGGACTGCGAGTGCGCGGCCGGATCCCGTTTTACCGAGTATGCGCGAGCCGCTCCAGAAGAGCGCGAAGATACCGGCCGCGATGAAGAGTGCGCCTGCAATGAGCCAGCGGTCTGCGAGTCGTGATGGCTCGGCAGCTGCTGCGTGTGGTGCTTCCGGCATGCCCACCCACAGTCCGGCTGCAAGCGCGCCGAGTGCGAGTGCAGCGAGCAAACCCACAGTCGCAAGAAACCCGGTGTCGGCATAAAGCAGCAGCGCGATACCCGCTTCAACGCCGATGCCGAGTGCCGTGCCCGCGAATGCAGCCGCGGCCGGATGAACGATGTTGGTGCGTCGCACGCCGCTCAGGGTGTAAAGCGGCCGTAGCCGCCGCGGTAGTAAAGCAGTGGCGAACCCTCACGCGCATCGCCCGCAACAACTTCACCTACGTAAATCGTATGGTCGCCCGCGGGATAGGAATGCCACAACTTGCAATCCACCCACGCGATTACATTTTCGAGAACCGGAGCGCCCGTGGCTTCAGTGCGATATGCAATACCCTCGAATTTTTCGGCGATGTCCCACGCCGCGAATCTGCGCGCGAGCCGCTCCTGGTCGCCGGCGAGCATGTGGATGCAGAACGCGCCGGCTGCGCGGATGCAATCGTGCGAGTCTGCATCGAGCTCGACGCACGCGAGCACGAGTGTCGGATTGAGTGACACCGATGCGATCGCATTCGCAGTCAGTCCACACGGCTTCTCACCATTGCGCGACGTTACGACGCCAACGCCCGTTACCCAGTGTCCCATGATGCGGCGGAATTCGACTGAATCCATCA
Source organism: Longimicrobiales bacterium (assembly GCA_038208385.1). Classification (GTDB taxonomy): domain Bacteria; phylum Gemmatimonadota; class Gemmatimonadetes; order Longimicrobiales; family RSA9; genus JBBQYT01. Next base: position 1,601 of record JBBQYT010000548.1, read on the forward strand.
TCGCTTGCTCAGAGTGCGGGCGCGCGACTGCGCAGAAATTCCTCGCAGTCATGAATTGGATAAAGCAATCTGTCCCAGCGTGCATCGGGCAATGACAATGGCAGCGTTTCGGCAAGCAGCCACCGGCTGATTTCATTTACGCGTGCAACCGTCGCTTCGGTTGCGGCCGCCTCGATGCGGACCAGCCCCCAGAAGATGCCATGCTCTGTGACGGGACGCAGCCGAAGATACCACGAATACACGGGAGTCACCTGCCTCGTGCCTGGCCGGAACACACTGGTCCTTTCACCCGCCTGAAGCCCGAGGACGATCCGCGCGTCATCGCCATCAAAAAAACGCGTGCGATGAGACTTGATGATGCCCACGGCGCGTGGGCACTTCGATAGCTCGGGAGACGATGTGAGACTGCCATCGATCAGCAGCCACTCGTCCGGACCGCTCTCGCGACACCAGCGGACAGCCAGCTGAGTCTCGAGGTCCTGGCGCCACGTGTTGATTTTACGCGCTGCGCGATACAGGAGCACGGGCGGAAAGAGCGGGAGCGGCTCGCCTTCGGGCGGACTTGTATCGACCATCTGTGTGCCGGAAATGC
>JBBQYT010000549.1:0-2191 GCA_038208385.1 Longimicrobiales bacterium
CGCCCGCATTTTCACCGCGTCGGCTCGCAATGATGGCGACAACGGCGAGGACGATTGCGACGATCCAGTACCATTTCATGCGGTCCTCCCTTGTGCACTAGGCGCCCTTCAGAGCCTCGCCAATCTCGACAATTTGCGCTGTGTGACGTGCTTCGTGCCAGCCCATAGTGGCTAACCACTGGTAGAAGCTCAACGGGCCAAGCACCGGATGCGTGTGCATCAGGTCCTGCAGCGCCAATCCATCGGCTGAGATCGCAATTGCGACGGTTTGTTTCCGGGCTGCCTCGAGTTGCGCGAATGCGGTATCAGCATCGAGGCCGGTTGGCTGTCCTGTTGGAGGTGCCACGATCTTCCGTGAGCGATCGAGCAACGTCGACGGGTTTGCGGAATGAACGACGCTGCTCGTTTCAGGATCCTGACGCAGGCCTTCTGCGCGCGCCTGGGCAATCCGATCGCCCAGAATCCTTCCGAAGCGACCCTCGAGGATCGCCAGGTGTTCGAGAACGTTGGCTACCGACCAGCTTTCCGGTGACGGTTTCTCCGACCGCAGCTCCGCGGGAACGGCGTCGACAGCGCTGCGCAGATCCGCGCGTTTCGCCTCGAGATGGCGAAGTATTTCATCGATTCTTGGATGCATCAGTCTTCAACCCTGACTTTCTTCGGTTTTGTATTCCACGAACTCACCCACTGCCTGGAAGCCGATGCGCACGTATAACTCGTGACCGTCGCGCGACGCCTGCAACACGGCGGTATCGAATCCTTCAGCGCGCGCATCCTGCAGTGCACGCAGCATCATCGCCGTACCAATGCCACGCCGGCGGTGGGTTGCCCTTGTCGCCACATTGTACACTCCCGCGACGCCGTTTGCAGCCGTGATCTCCGCTGTCGCGACGACTTTGCCGCGCAGGTAACCAACATACAGCCGGATCGGACAATCGCGCTGCAGGAGCAATGGCGTGGCCATGTCGTAGAAGCGGACAACTGCGAGATCCGGCGGCGTCCAGTTGGCTGCAACGAGGTCCGCGAACTCGCGAATTTGTGTTGCATTGGACACGCGCTCGATGCGCAGGCCCGAAGGCTTGTTCGTCGATTGCACTGCCACATCGAGATCGGCAGCCATTGCAACATCGCCGTCAGCTGCCTTGAATCCCGCCTGCAGTAAATGCTCGCCGAGGTCAACCGGACGATCGACCGGGCCCACCCACCACGAGAATGGCCGTGCTGCTGAGCGGAAGTGATGGAGCACGTCACGAATGCGGTCTGCAATCGATTCCATCTCGAGACGCGCGCGACACACGAAGTTGAAGCTGTCGGTGGGCAGACCGGAATCGATGAGAGTGAGCTGCGGATCTGCGACGACCTGCATGCCATTGATGCGGCTCTGGATCCAGCTCATGTGCGTCAGCATGTTCGCTTCCGCGGCCGTATTGATTTCATGCGATGTCATCATCGCGACAGCTGCACGCTGACTCTGTTGCCGTTGACGAGGATCACCGAGCCCTCCGCGAGCTGCTGCGTCGTGATGTCGGCTTCCGCAAACTTCGTGATGAGTCCGCTCGGAACGTAAAACTCGATCTGGTCGACCTGCGGCGCTGCCATCTCTTCGAGAAAGTCCTTGTGACCGACGATGTACTGGACTTTCAATCCGGCCAGCTGCGGTACATCAGCGACGTGCGGCGCAAATCCCTTGATGACGCCGAGGATGCGTTCGTTGATCGTGACTGCGAGTCTTTGACCCTGCGAAAGCTTTATGTCATCGTGGATGATCGGATCCGTACCCAGGTCGATGACGAAATAGATGTTCCCCTTGAATCGTGTGAGTCCGGCCGTCGAAGCGCGCGCAACAGTGTCTGCATACGCGAGCAGCGACTGTTTTGTCGAATCGGAAAGACCGGCGATGGGGCCAACGAGGAATCGATCGGACAGCGCCTTGTACGATTCGTGGCGGAGTACTTCTTCGCGGTCCGCGGGCGCGAGCACAGCCTCGAGTGCGGCGTTCACGTCGCCGTGAATTTCCAGCCGCACGACGGGGATCAGGCTGTTGCCCTTGAGCTCGACCCTGCTCACGCCGGTACGCTTGTCGACCTTGATCGATGAGATCGTCGCGCGGAGGAGCAGAGGGAAGCCCGCCGTCTGCCAGTCCTGTCTCCCGCCGACGACCACGTTTCCATTCACCATGTCGATCGACGCG
>JBBQYT010000550.1:0-2181 GCA_038208385.1 Longimicrobiales bacterium
AATGGGTGCTGCGGCGCGCGAGGCAATTGTGGTTGGGTAGACATCCTTCCTGGAAGGTTACTGCCGGCTTAGGCTCCAGCTTCGCCGCCCGCAGGCCTCATGTGTAATGCGATCATCCGCCAGCCGAGCGGTCCACCGCGCAGATAGAGCGCGGTGTAGCGCCGGCGCAGTGTGTTCGAGCGTCCGTTGTACGCGAACTTCCATTCCGCGATGCCGGTCACGAAGGTCCCACTTCCGTGCACGCGCACATCGACATCGCTTGTTCGAAAGTAATCCATCGTGAGGCCGGGCGTTGCCCGAACGTCTGCGAGCTCCGTTTCCCGTGACTTGATCGAGCCGTTGCCGCTGAGCACCGAGAAGTCATCGGCGAACAACGCGCGTGCGTAGACTGTATCGTGTGTTGCGTATGAATTTCCCCAGCCGCGGTCCAGCGTTCGAATCGAATCGATCAGCGCGGCATCGGTAGCACGGCCCCGTCCGGTCCAGGCGTCGAGCGCGAGCTTCAGCTCACCATTCGGCTGACGTTTCCAGACGCCTATGAACTCCGTGATCGACGCGCCTCTCGCCCCGACAATGTTCGAGCGACCAACCTGAAACGCAGTATTGTGGTCGCCGGCAGTCTCGAGCACTTCCAGGGTCCAGTGCCTGCCCGTCATCGGAAACGACGTCCAGTAGCCATTGACTTCGCTCCGTCCAGCGAACACCCGTCCGGGCCCCGCGATCCGCGCATCATCGGAATAGTATGACGCAACTTCGAGCGGATCATTGCGGTTGAAGGCATCCATTATCGCCTGGTTCTGGCGCGTGATCTCGTCGCGTAGCGAGTCGCTCTGTTGTGCAACGAGAGAGTGCGGAGACAACGCGAGCATTCCCAGTACGATAATCCGCTTCATGCGCTGGCTCCCGTCGAGGTGGGTGTCATCGGTCCGATGCGGATTGGGGTGTCCATGGTTGCCTGGTGTTTTTGATTGTGGTTGGGGTGTTTCCATACCTGGCAGTTCACCGCAGAGCCACAAGAGATTCGCTGAGGTTTCGCGGAGAAAGAAAATATCATTTACTCTGCGCAACCTCAGCGAAGCTCTGTGACTCTGCGGTGAATGTTTTTCTCAATGTAAGGACTTACAACTCTTTAATCCCCTCAAAGAGAGCTCTCAGCTTCGCTTTCGCATCTCCAAAGACCATTCCTGTCTTCGGGTAATAGAACAGCTCGTTTTCGACGCCTGCGAAGCCCGGGCTCATGCCTCGCTTCATGACCATCACGTTCTTTGCTTCGCTGACGCGCAGGATCGGCATACCGTAGATCGGCGAGCTCGGGTCCGTTCCCGCAGCGGGATTCACCACGTCGTTTGCGCCGATCACGAGTGCTACGTCGGCGTGTGCGAACTCGTCGTTGATCTGGTCCATGTCGTAAATCTTGTCATACGGCACGTTGGCTTCCGCGAGCAGCACGTTCATATGTCCGGGCATGCGGCCGGCAACCGGGTGAATGGCGTAGCGCACATCGGCGCCGCGCTTTTCCATCTGTTCTGCAAGCTCGCGCACCTGGTGCTGCGCCTGCGAGACCGCCATGCCGTAGCCCGGGACGATGATCACGTAGCGCGAGTAGCCAAGCTGCACGGATGCATCTTCGTCGCTCAGCGCGCGCACGACCTTGTCGCTCGCGCTTGCAAGCGATGCCTGAGCGGTCTCTTCGCTGCCGAACGCTCCGAACAGAACGTTCGTGAACGAGCGGTTCATTGCCTTGCTCATGATGACCGACAGGAAGAATCCTGATGTGCCGTCGAGAGCGCCCGCGATGATCAGGACGTAGTTCGAGAGCGCGAAACCCGTGGCAGCGGACGCGAGACCAGCGTACGAGTTGAGCAGCGACAGCACGACGGGCATGTCCGCGCCGCCGATCGGCAGAACAATCAGAACGCCGACGAGCAGGCCGAGCGCAATCAGCAGGTAGAACATCGGCGCTGCCGTCGGCTGCAAAATCAGCACAATGAAGAGCACAAAAGCGCCGACAAAGAGACCGATGTTCGAGAAATTCTGAAACCTGTAAGTGATCGGCCGGCTCGGAATGAATCCCTGCAGCTTGCCGAACGCCATGAAGCTGCCCGTGATCGTGATGGTCCCGAAGAGCACCTCGAAGCCGAGTGCGCCCATCTTGAAGGCACTGAGGTGCACGTCGTGCAT
>JBBQYT010000551.1:0-2136 GCA_038208385.1 Longimicrobiales bacterium
CGGCCTGCGATCCGATGAGCGGCACCCAGTCGGGGATGCGGAAGAGAACAGGAATCACGAGGCGCGCCGAAGTCCGGGGAACGGCATGTCGGCGCGCGCAGTGAGATCCAGCCCGGCGATTTCCGCTTGTGAAAAGCGGAATACGGCAGTGCGTGCGATCATGGCGCCGTTGTCCGTTGCAAGGCGCGGGCTCGGATAAAAGAGTTGTCCAGTTGTGCCCAGCTGTTCCGCGAGCGCATTGCGCAGCGCGCGACTGGACGCGACACCACCGCCAATTAACACGCGCCTGCAGTTCCTGTCCTTCACTGCGCGCATCGTTTTTCCGACCAGGACATCGATAACGCTCGCCTGGAATGATGCCGCGATGTTCGGCGTCTCCGATTCCAATCGACCGTCCTTTTGCAGCTCGCGGGCCCGCGTGAGCACTGCCGTCTTGAGCCCGCTGAACGAAAAGTCGTAATAGTCGGCATCCCCGAGCTGCTGGTTGCCAGTGAACATCGGCCGCGTGAAGCGCTGCTTTTTGGGATCTCCGGTGCTGGCCATCCGCTCGATCACCGGACCACCCGGATATCCGAGCTGCAAAATCTTCGACACCTTGTCGAACGCTTCGCCCGCCGCATCATCGCGCGTCTCACCAAGCAGCTCGTACTCGCCCCACTTCGGCACCCACAACAGCATCGTGTGCCCGCCGGACACGAGCAGTGCAACAAACGGCGGCTGAGCGTCGGGATTCTCGAGACTCGCCGCGAACAGGTGCGCTTCCATGTGATGCACGCCGATGAGCGGTGCGTCTAGCGCATACGCCGCGGCCTTCATCCACGTCACCCCGACGAGAAGCGCCCCCACGAGGCCGGGGCCTGCGGTCACCGCGAACAAATCGATGTCGGCAAGCTCGACTTCCGCCTGCGCCAGAGCACTGTCGATGACCTGATCGATCACGCTCAAATGCGCGCGCGATGCAATCTCGGGCACGACGCCGCCATAAATCTGGTGGACATCCTGCGACAGGATCACGTGTCCGAGCAGGTCGCTCTCATCGCGCAGTACCGCTGCCGATGTTTCATCGCATGAAGTCTCGAGTCCGAGCACCAGCATCAGGTGGCCTCCGCCAGCGCGCGAAGCTTGTCGACGTAGGCGGGCTCATCCCAGTGCGCAGGACCGAGCCGCTTCTCGATGACTCTGCCATCCTTGCCAATGATGAACGTCGTTGGCAGACCGGTGATACCGTATTGCTGTTTGATGGTTTGCGATGGATCGACCGCGATGGGAAACGTGAGGTTGTATTCCTTGACGAACGCGGACACATCGCCGCCCATGTTGCCAAAACCATCCGACTGTCCAAGCGCCACGTCGATGCTCACACCCAGCACGACGACGCCCTTGCTCGCGAGCTGCTGGTGCAGTCGCTCGAGCGCAGGCATCTCGTACCGGCACGGCTCGCACCACGTCGCCCACACGTTCAGGACAAGGACTTTGCCCTTGAAGTCCTGCAGCTTCACTTCGCGCCCGTCGAGCGCGTGCGCAACGAAAGCAGGCGCCGCAGTACCGGTTTCGATCGGCGCAAAACGATCGCGATGCAGCCAGCCGAGAAACACGAGCACGGCAAGGCCGAGAGTGACGCTCCCGCGAACGATGATGTTGCGCGTCTTTGGGCTCATGGCGTCTTCTTCTGCGTTGTGTCGCGCAACGCGCCCGCTGTGCCGTCCGGTGCGGGCACGATGGGCAGCGCACTCACGACGATTGTCACGCGCGCCGGCAACCCATACTCGACACCGGGCTTCGGATCCATGCGCAAAACGCGTCCCGGTGTGCCGTGCGACTCTTCGCTCTGCTGGTTGACCTGAAATCCGAGGCTCGCAAGAAGTGTCGAAGCTTTCGCGGCTTCGAATGAATTCACATCCGGCAGAATCGAGCGCGGCGGACCCGAGCTGATTGCGACGCGGACCTGGCCGCCATTCTGCAGCTGCTGCCCCGGCAACGGACTTTGTGCGACGATGGCACCCGGTGGCTCGACCGTATTCGGCAGCGCCATCGTGTCACCGAGAACGAGCCCGACAGTGCGGAGCTCCTGAGCAGCGCCCTTCAGGTCCAGTCCCGTCAGCTTCGGCACGGGCAATCCGCCGCGCGCAACGCGCG
>JBBQYT010000552.1:0-2135 GCA_038208385.1 Longimicrobiales bacterium
CGGCCATTGTGTGCAATGCGCTGCCGAACGTTCGCACCAGCTCCTGCGGGTTGGACGGCTGCTCGATCTTGTGCAGCAGCTCGATGTCGGCGCGCGCCTGGAGGAATGCATACGCGCGGACATCGGCGGATGTCACACCGCGTGTAAGCGATAGCGTGTCAGTCTTGATGCCATACAGCAGTGCTGTGGCGAGGGGCTCGTCGATGCGGCGCTCGTCATCGACGCGCAGATACTGCGTGAGAATTGTCGAAGCGGCGCCATACTCCACGCGAATATCCAGGAGCTCCGCAAAATACCCTTTTTCTTCCGGGTGATGATCGATCACGCCGATGTGTGCGACGTGTTCGACATCGAGCTGCGGCGGCTGGCAATCCACGCAGATGACGCGCTCGAACCGGCCCATGTCCTCCTTGCTGGTTTCCGTGATGCGGATTTTCAATAGCTCCGCCATGCGGCGATTTTCCGGACGCGTCATGAACACGGGTGTGACGATCGGACACGTGTCGGCCGGGCGCCGGAGCAGCGTGCGCAGTGCAAATGCACACGCAATCGCGTCCGGGTCGGGATCGGGATGCAGCAGGATGGGCAATAGCTTCACGCTGCCCGCAAACTCCTGCAGCTGCAGGATGCGCTTTCGTGTCTGCACGCGCGCGATCTCGCCATCCAGCTCGTTGTGCAGCATGTCGGCCCAACGTACGCAATGCGCCGGAACGTCATCACCGAGCTTCGGCGCTTCAGCATCGTATAAAACGAGAAATGCGGCTTCGGGCGCAGCGCCATGAATGGTGCGCACTGCGTTCGAGATGTTGCTTTCATCCTTGAAGTCGACGAGGGTGATGATGTCGCGACCTGCTGCAAACGCAAATGTCGCAGGCTCGTGCAACGGCCCCGAAAACGACAGCGGACGGCCGTGGTCCGCCGTGGGGTCGTTGCCGCGCCAGAAAAAGAACTCGTGGCTGGTATCCGTGAGCGGCGCAAAAAATTCCGGATTGTCACTCAGAACGAGGACGAGCGGCGGCTTGCCACGTTCCGGCATATCGACCTGCACGCGCTCCCCCGGGGTTTTCAGCGGAGAATTCTCCCCAGGACAAAGCCGATTCCAAAGACGATAGCCGCCGAGCGCAGAGGATACTCCTGCACTTCCTTCTCGACGTCGTCCTTCATCTTCTCCATGTCCTGGGTGCGGAGGTATTCGGCAGAAGTGCCGAGGGCGTCCGCGACCTGGCGCGCGACAGGCGCAGCCTTCGCGATCGGGTCACCCTTCTGGACAATCCAGTCGCCCGCGGTCTGAACCGCTTCGGCGGCCTTGCCCAGGCCGGTCCCGGCGCCCGTCCGCAGCCGGTCACCCAGACGGCCGCCGTACTCGGACAGGTTTTCGCGCGCGTCCTCGCCCAGGTCCGCCGCCTTGTCCCTCAGATTGTCGCCCATATGCCCGGCGGCTTCCTTGAACGCCTCCATTTTGCCGTGGCCTTCGCGTTCATCACCAGTAAGGCCCGAGCTGCCGTCTCCCATGCCCATACCATCGTCAAGCCGATCCATTGAGTCCTCCCGAAAGTCGCACAACCAGGTCAGATGTCTCCCATTGGACCTTGCAACCTCTGTTCCGGGGTTTTTACTGACAGGAAGGTGCGATGCTCGTGGGCACTCCGACGCGGATGTTGATCGTGCGGTTGTGAAGCGATCCGAAAACGCCCGTGCCAGCGCCGCGAATGCTCGGGACGCGCACCGGCCCGGACGGATTGAAGTTCCCACCACGCGCCCAGTTCACGTAGTTGCGATCGCCTGCGGCGACCATGACGCGGGCACTCGTGGCGGCCGGCAGCCCCTTCTGCAATGCGACGAGCAGATCTCCGCGCGCGTCATCGCCGCGATCGAAAATGCCGAACTGACCGGGAAAAACGATGGTCGTATCGGCAGCGGAAATCGACAGTCCAACGAGTCGCAGTGGATCGCTCGACACTTCAATGCCCTGCCCCGCGTACGCGGCGCGCAAACCCGTGAGGTTGGTCTCATTCAGATAGACCCACGCGTTGGACGATGACGTCCACGTCAATTCGACCGGCGTGAGCGGCGCCACTGTACACGTTCCGACACCAGGTGGCGGATGGACGAAATGGAAATCGTTCGGCACCGTC
>JBBQYT010000553.1:0-2119 GCA_038208385.1 Longimicrobiales bacterium
GTGTTCAACGGGTCGGTCGGCTCACTGACGGGCGCGAATGCGCTGCAGGCGAATCAGGGCGAGTCCGTGCGGATCTTCGTAGGCAACGGCGGCCCGAACCTCGTTTCTTCGTTCCATCTGATTGGTGAAGTATTCGACAACGTGTATCCCGAGGGTGGCACCACGATCAATCACAACGTGCAGACGACACTCATTCCGTCGGGCGGCGCGGCAATCGTTGAGTTCCGTGCAGACAATCCGGGCAACTACGCGCTCGTGGATCACTCGATCTTCCGCGCGTTCAACAAGGGAGCGCTTGGTCTCCTGCACGTCGAGCCGAACGCGAAGCCGATCACGCTGAATGATGGCGCCGCTGCGCAGGCAGCGATGCGCTAAAGATGAGAAGAGTCATTGTGGTAGCTGCGCTGCTCCTCGCGCTTGCGGAGTCCGCGAGCGCGCAGGAGGTGAAGATCACGGGTCAGATCCGGCCGCGCGTGGAGCAGCGCAATTCAGTGAGCGGCGGTGATGACACCTGGTCTTCGATGCGGACACGGATTTCGATCGATGCAAAGCTGGCTTCACACGCACGGGCATTTGCTCAGTTTCAGGACGTGCGTATGTGGGGTGAAGAGGCCACGACGACGTCCGCGCTGAATCGCGTCGACCTGCACCAGGGATTCGTCGAGCTGGGCAGTCCGGACGCCGGAGTAAGTGTAAAGCTTGGGCGCCAGGAGATGTCGTTCAGCGAGCAGCGGCTCGTCGGCGCACTGGACTGGTCTCAGACGGCGCGGGCGTTCGACGGGATTCGTGCACATACGAAGGTGCAACGCCTTAGCGCAGACCTGTTCGCCTTTCAGATCGGTGACGCCACAGTGCCGGCGAGGGGCTCCGACGAGCGCTTCTTCGGGGCATTTGCAACGCTGCCGTTCACTGGTGGTGGCATCGATGTCCTCGCCTTCCACAATCATGCCGATGCCGCGAATCCGACTCGCCAGACGACACTCGGCGCGCGCGTGTTGATCGACAAGTCTCTGCGCTTTCGTGTAGAAGCGGCGCGTCAAATCGGCAGGCGTCTCGGCAGCGAAGTGTCCGCCTACATGATCGGTGCGCGACTGGGCTTGCCATACGCGCACAAGCGTGCCACGACAACGCTCTGGTACGACTATCTGTCGGGGGATGACCAGCCGCACGACGGTAGAATCCGCGTATTCGACACGCTGTATGCGACGAATCACCCGCTTTACGGCCTGGCGGACCTGTTCACGAACATTCCGTTGCAAACGGCAAGTCGCGGACTGCGCGACATCGCAATAAAGAATACGTTTGAAGCACGCAAGGACGTTACGGTTGCGCTCGATCTGCACCACTTCATTGCTGCCGCGACACGCGGGCTGGCGACGCCGCAGCTTGCGGACGAGCTCGACGCAACCGTGACGTACCGATATTCGCCGAAGCTATCCGTCCTCGTGGGTGTCTCGGGAGCGCGCACGCTGAACGGCATGCGCAAATTGAAGCTGGCCGACAGCAATGTCGCCTATTCGTACCTAATGCTAAACGCAACATTCTGAGGTTGATCATGCGAAAGCACGTTTTCGTTGGTTTGGTCCACACTCTCGCAATATTCACCCTTGCCGGCGGAGCAGCGGCTTTGGCGGTGCCCCCGCGAGCGATGGTTCGCATCCCCGCGGGCAGCTATCTGCCGTTCCACGCGTCTCAACACCGCGCCCGCGTCAAACCGTTCCGCATGGACGTGTATGCGGTCACACGTGCGGACTTCAGCGAGTTTCTACGTTTGCATCCGAATTGGCGGCGGTCGAACATCGTGCGCAAAGCGCCGGGATACCTGCAGGATTGGACGAGCGATTTCGACCCGGGTTCGAGTCAGGCGCTGTCGGCACCGGTGACGAGTATCACACGCGACGCGGCGCAGGCGTATTGTGGAAGTCGCGGAGGACGGCTGCCGAGCCCGCAGGAGTGGGAGTACGTCGCCAATGCGAGCCGCACCGAGCTTAACGCGAGCCGTGATCCAAAATTCAAACAGGAACTGCTCGAGCTGTACACCCGTCCCCGTTCTTCCCGTCTGCCGGCAATCGGCAGCACGTTCAGGAATGCGTTTGGCGTGTGGGACCTGCATGGGCTC
>JBBQYT010000554.1:0-2092 GCA_038208385.1 Longimicrobiales bacterium
ATCTTTTGCAACGAGGCAGCGCGTCTGAAGCGTCGACACCCTGCCGAGCACGACAATTGCCACAACGCACACAGCGACACACTTGTGCACGACCGCGTCTTCAATGGAGAGGACGCGCTTGTTCATAAGAAGGCCTTAACCGCGGGAACGATGGACGACCTGCGAATCGGTTTCGCATACAACGAAAAGCCGGCGGAAGACGTCGAAGCGGAGCCTCCTTCCGGAGAGCCTCCCCATACGAAGTCCCACGACCGCTACGCGGAGTGGGACGACCCTGCCACCATCGCCGCCGTCGAGGCTGCTCTCCAGAATTCCGGAGAAGTCATTCGACTGGAAGCCGACGGCGACTTTCCCGAGAAGCTTCGGGCTGCACGCCCCGACATCGTCTTCAACATCGCTGAAGGACTCTACGGTCCGAATCGCGAAGCGCACGTCCCCGCGATCTGCGAGTTCTACGACATCCCCTATACCGGCAGCGATCCGTTCTCCCTGTGCCTCGCCCTCGATAAGCGAAGAGCAAAGGAAGCATTCGTCGCGCGTCAAGTTTTGACGCCCCGATGGATAACGGTGGACCCTGCGTCCTCGCCTCACTTCCTTGACGCGGTGACGCGGCGACGCGGCGACGCGGCGACACTTCTCGAAACACTCATGTACCCGGTCGTCGTGAAACCTTTGTTCGAGGGGTCGAGCAAGGGAATTCCCGACAGCGCATTCTGCCGTGACATTGCCGCGGCTGAACGACGCATCGCCGAAATCCACGAGGAATACGGCCAGCCCGCCATCGTCGAAGAATTCCTGCCGGGCCGCGAGTTCACGGTTGCGATCCTCGGCAACGGCGCCGAAGCGCGCGCGCTGCCGCCCGTCGAGATTTTGTTCGACTCGCTGCCCGCCGGCGCTGCACCGCTCTACGGTTACGAAGCAAAATGGATCTGGGATACTCCCGAAGCACCGCTCAAGATCTTCGAGTGTCCGGCGGATGTAGATGCAAAGTTAGGCGATGACATCGCTCGTGCCTCGCTCGACGCCTTCAACGCGCTTGGCTGCCGCGACTGGAGTCGTGTCGATGTGCGCCTCGATGCCGAAGGTCGTGTCCACGTGCTCGAGATCAATCCGCTGCCTGGCATTCTGCCGCAGCCCGAGCAGAACTCCTGCTATCCAAAGGCCGCGCGCGCTACGGGCATTTCCTACGACCAGCTCATGTGCGCAGTGCTGGACTTCGGCCTCGCACGCTACGGACTCGCGCCGGTGCACGCTTGAGAATCGCACTCCTGCACGATGACGTGCTCGCGCGCGCTGGCGCGACCCCCGATGAAGTCGGCGTACTCGAAGCCGTCGAGGCCGTAGACATCGCGCTTGGCGATCTCGGCCATTCGACCGTGCGCATTCCCGTCGGCGAACAGGCAGACGCGTGGATGGCCACACTCGCAGATGCGGGCGTGCGGCTCGTCTTCAACCTGTGCGAGGGCGTTGCGGGCAGGAGCGAGCACGAGTTCCGCGTTGCAGCAATGGTCGAGATGCTCGGCCTGGCGATGACCGGCAGCAGCTCCGAGACGCTCGCGCTCGGCCGTCGCAAAGACCGCGTCAACGCAATCCTTGCCGATGCAGGAATGCCGATTCCGGAGTGGACACTCGCACGGCGCGGATTCGCCCCGCCCGAGTGGAGCACATTCCCCGCAATCGTGAAGCCTGCTGCGGAAGACGCATCGGTTGGGATCACTCAGCGCAGCATCGCACGCGACGGCGCCGCACTCAGCCTGGCACTCGCCGAGAACGCGCAACACGCACCGCTGCTCGTCCAGGAATTTCTGCCGGGTCACGAATTGAACGTCGGCATTGTCGGCAACGTCGTACTGCCGGTCTCGCAAATCGATTTTCGTGCATTGCCCGATGGCGCATGGCCGCTCGTGAGCTATCGCGCGAAATGGGAGACCGGCTCGGACGAAGATCTCGGGACATTGCCGCGCTGCCCTGCGGATCTGCCTAACGAATTGCTCGCGCGCGCATCTGAGCTTGCATTGACAGCGTGGCGCCTCGTCGAGGGACGCGGATACGGCCGCGTAGATCTGCGCTGCGATGCACACGACAATCTGTT
>JBBQYT010000555.1:0-2078 GCA_038208385.1 Longimicrobiales bacterium
GGGTGCGGCGAGAAGATGATTCTCCGACAGAATCCGCCCGACGTCGCGCACGGTCTCGTGCGCGGAATCGACGAGCGTCACCGATGGTCCCATCACGTTCGCGATCAGGTCACGCAACAGCGGATAGTGCGTGCAGCCGAGGATGAGCACGTCGACGTTCTGCTCGCGCAATGCCTTCAGGTAGGATTCTGCAATGAGCCGGGCAGGCTCCGTATCGGTGTGACCTTCCTCGACGAGCGGCACGAACAAGGGACACGGTTGCGCGTAGACGCGCGCTTCGGGCAGCATCCTGCGTACGGCAAGGTCGTATGCGCCGGATGAGATGGTGCCTGCGGTGCCAATCACGCCAACACGCCGCGAACGTGTCGCGTTCACGGCGCCGCGCGCGCCAGGCTCGATGACACCGACGGACGGCACGGGCAGTGTGCCTTTCACCGAAGCGAACGCGTGAGCTGTCGCCGTATTGCACGCAAACACCACCATCTTTACGCCGCGGGAAACCAGGAAGTCGCTGGCTTCGCGCGTGTAGCGTCGCACTGTCTCGGGCGATTTGGAGCCGTACGGCACGCGTGCAGTATCGCCGAAATATAGAATTGATTCGTTGGGCAGCTGCGTCAGGAGCTCGCGCACAACGGTGAGCCCGCCAAGACCCGAATCGAAAACGCCGATCGGACGGTCCGCCAGCGCACTCATCGCGAGTGCCATGCGGCTTCGAAGTGCGCAGGAGCCGGCGGCCGGCCGCCGAGTGGCCAGTCGAGGCGCAGCTGCATGCCGCTGGCTGTAGGCTCTGCACTGACAGAGCCCGGGAAATCCGAGAGGTGTGCGCCGACAAAGGCATCGATGCCGCTCGCGAATGTGAAGAACAGCAGGTACGTGATCCAGTCTTCGCGCTGCTTGACGCGTGCCTTCACCAGCGACTGCCTGTCGATGACGACAAGCTGCTTGTCCACTTCGAGATTCAGGCTGTCCGCATTCACGTACTTCCGAATGAGCGCCGTGTCCTTTTTCTGTGCCGCAAAGGCGATCAGCGAATCGGATGATGTTTTCCGCAGCGTTGTCACTTCGTGGCGAGCATCACTGATCTTGATCTGTGTCTTTGCAAGCATGAACGCACTCGATCCCTGCAGCGTAGCGTAGATTCCGCCGCGCAGGGTGGAGCCCGTGCTAAACTGGCCCCAGCCGGGAATCAGCATCGACCGCACGAACGCGCGCCCCGGAGTGAGTCGGTTCGAAGTAAGCGCCGCCGCAACCGTGTCTCCCGGATTGAACGGCTTCTCGCCTTTTGGGCGCGTTGTATCCGCAGGCACCTGCTGTGCGCCCACATTGCCGAACGTGATGGCGCAAATTCCAACCGCGCAGACTATCCGACTTAGCAACTTCACGCCTGCGCCTCCTGGAGCGCGAACAACCGCGCCGATCACGCGCAGTGCTGCCGCGCGCATGCTGACCCGAATCGAACGCGCGCCGGCAGGCTCGCGCAGCTCACCATCCAGATGGAAGAACAACGGTGAGGCACCGTCCGCGCGAATGTCTACAATTGCAGCACGTTTCATTGTCACGACCGAAGATGATTCATGTGTACCGCGCAGGATACGCGGCAGCACGCGTACAATCTGTCCGAGATTCGCTTCCGCGATGACGCACACATCGAACTCCGCATCATCGGGGCGCGCAGACGGACACAAATAGAAACCACCACCAAGACACGGCCCGTTGCCAATCGCAACGATCATCACTTTGCCATCGATGTCCACACCGTCAGCTCGAATCCGCAATGGAATCGCGCGGTAACCAATCAGCGCACGAACCAGTCCCACAAAATAGCGAAGTGTGCCGGCCAGCCACGGGATGCGCTCGATCTGGCGCACGACTTCGACATCAATGCCCGTACCCATGCCGTTCACGAAGTACTCCGCACCGCCCTGCCATTCGACGAGCCCTACGTCGAACACCGATTCGCGTCGCTCGGCCAGCGCAGCATAGGCAGCGCGGCGATCCTTTCCGCCGGCAAGCAGCTTCGCGAAATCGTTACCCGTGCCAATCGGGATGACGCCAAGCGCAGGTGCGCTGCCATTATC
>JBBQYT010000556.1:0-2072 GCA_038208385.1 Longimicrobiales bacterium
GACGACACACGCGAGGACTGTGATCGCAACGCCGAATGCCGCGCCCTTGATCACAGAATAGATCAGTGCAAACGGATAGAAGTAAAACCGCATTCCGTAGACGAAGTCCGCGGTCGTCAGTCCGTCGATGACGAGCAGGCCGACGAGCCACGCAGCAACCAGCGCTGCGGCATTTGCAATCACGACGAGTGGGGGCACGACGGCCAGTCCCGCAACGACGCGTGGTACCACGAGATAAGCGACAGGATCACGACCCATCGCGTGAAGTGCGTCGATCTGCTCACTGACGCGCATCGATGCAAGCTCTGCTGCGATGCTCGCGCCTACGCGACCGACGAGCACAATCGCCGTAAGGAGTGGTCCCAGCTCAGTCAGAATGCTCGCGGCAGACACGCTGCCTGCCACCCAGATCGGCAGACCTGAAACGAACTGCGCGCCGGTCTGCTGCGATGTCACTGCGCCACCGAGCACGGCCATGATGAGCACGAGCGGCAATGAGCGAATGCCCATCACGTACGCCTGCTGCAGCGCAGCGTGCGCATACAGGCGCGGCCGCGGCAGCACTTTCAGGATTGCCCACGCCAGGAGAGTTGCATTGCCGACGGCATCGAGCCCGCGCCGGACGGGGTCCCACCCGACAATGTGTTTGTGCGCAGTGCTCGTCGTCATTGTTCGCGCGGCACCGTTCTGCGTGACTCACGCCAATAGAAGACGGGAATGCCGATGAGGATGATCGCGAAGCCGATGCCTGTCGAAAGCGGCTGCTCGATGAGCGCATTCAACAGCATCGCAACCGAAGCAACGAGAAATACGATCGGCACGACGGGATAGCCCCACGTACTGTACGGCCGCTCCACACCCGCAAGCTTGTGGCGCAGAATGAACACTGCACCGACAGCGAGCGCATAAAACGGCCAGATGCCGAGAATAAATTTGTCGGTCAATTCCTTGAACGAATTGATCGACACGTAACCAACGCCGAGCACAGCGCACAGAATGATCGATGCATACGGCGTCTGAAAGCGCGGATGCACTTTCGCAATCTGCTTGAAGAACAAGCCATCGTCCGCCATTGCATACAGGATGCGCGGACCTGTCATGATGGAACCGTTCAGAGTTCCAAACGCAGACAGCATGACGAGCGCGGCGACAATGGACTTGCCAACAACGCCGAAGATTTTCGTCGCCGCGTCAGCGGCAACAAGCTTCGATCCAACCATGGCGTCGATCGGAAGCACGTACAGGTATGCAGCGTTGATCAGCAGATACAACACCACGACAGTTGCAGTGCCGAACAGCAGTGCGCGCGGCAGGTTGCGAGCAGGATCCTTCACCTCGCCGGCCATGAAGGTCAGGTCCGCCCAGCCATCGTATGCCCACATCACCGATACCAGCGCGATGCCGAATCCTGCCCACGACAGCGGTGAATAGGATATCGGTCCGCCGAGCGCACCCATGTGACTGTTACCGAATGCAAATGCGAGCAGCACGACGAACAGCAGCGCAATTACCTTTGCTGCAGTCGCGACGTTCATCACGCCGCTCGCCCAGATGATCGAACGGATGTTCGCGGCGGACAGCAGCACAATCGCAACCGCAGCCACGCCGCGCGTTGCACCCTCGCTCATTGGAATGAATGCGCCGAGGTAATCGGCAAAGATGCGCGAGACGGCGCCGAGCGCGCTTGGACGGATCACCAGCAGCTCGGTCCAACCGAACAGAAACGCCGGCATCGGTCCGTACGCCTCGCGGATGAACACGTAGATGCCGCCGGAACGCGGATACAGAGTCGACAGCTCGGCCATCGTCAAAGCGCCAAACAGCGCTACAACAGCGCCAATCAGCCAGACCAGCGCGATCGCACCCACGGTGCCGATGTCGGCCGCAACTGTGCTCGGCACGCGGAAAATCCCGCTCCCGATCGTGCTGCCAACCAACACCGCCGCGGCGCTCCATACTCCGAGCCGGCGGGGGAGCCGCTCCGCGCGCGCACCAGTCGGCAGCGCGTCCTTCATGACCTTGGCCAGGGAATCTCGCCTTCAGGAGTGACTTCCAGATTCGCGAACGCCAAG
>JBBQYT010000557.1:0-2065 GCA_038208385.1 Longimicrobiales bacterium
CGACCACGAGAGTCCGTTCATGGCACCCGTCCCCAGCGGCTCGACAGCAACAGCCACTCGAGGAGTAGCAGTCCCGCGGCAACTTCCAGCAGCGGCAGATAGTGCGGCGTGTACTCGACGTACCGATGCACCTGCACAGGCGTCTTCTCGAGCGTGTCGATCTGGTGGTAAATACTGTCGAGCGCCTGCCCCGTCGTCGCGCGGAAATATTTGCCGCCAGTTGTCGATGCGATGTTGCGGAGCAATGCCTCATCGATGTGAACCGGCAGGTTCGCGTACTCATAACCGAACAGGCTGCGCGCGACGGGAATCGGCGCGACGCCTTCCGTGCCGACACCGATCGTATAGATCTTGAGACCGAACGCGGCTGCGGCTTTCGCGGCAGTGAGCGGATCGATCTCACCGCGGTTGTTCTCCCCGTCCGTCATCAGGATCATTACGCGCGACTTGCCCGGCACGGTGCGCAGGCGATTTGCCGCCGTCGCGATTGCGGTTCCGATCGCAGTGCCGTCTTCGAGCGTACCGACATCGAGCTGCTCTATGGCGCGATAGATCACATCGTAATCGATCGTGATCGGCACCTGCGTCAAAGCCTCGCCCGCAAATGCGACGAGACCGATGCGATCGTACTTCCTGCCCCGCACGAAGTTCGCAACCGTCTCACGCGCGACGGTAATGCGATTCCGCGGATGAAAATCTTCCGCGAGCATCGAGCTGGACACATCGATCGCGATGACGATCGCAATGCCATCGGCTTCGACATCGACCGCAGAGAGACCGGTGCGCGGCGTCGCTATCGCAAAGATCAGCGTGACGATCGCGAGTATACGAAACCATGATGGCAAGCGCGCAAGAAAGCGTGCGCGCCGGCGCGTCAACCGAGACAGAATGCTCGTGCGCGAATGCACGAGCGCGGGATGTCCCCACTTGCGTGAGATGATCCAGTACAACGGGAGGACCAGGAACAGAAGGAGCGCCCACGGATGCGCGAAGCCGAAGGTCATGCTGCGATCTCCTGCGGCGGTGCGGGCGGTCTCTCGGCGAAGTTCTCGACCCAGGTGCGGAAGCGCTGGCCTTCGGCGAGAGCCTCATCCCTGGTCGGACGGACTTTGGCAAACTTCACCATGTCCGCAGAACGCAGCAGCCGCTCGAGCTCAGTCGCGACAACGCGATCGAACACGCCGTACATGCGCGGCGCAAGCTCCGACGTTGTGAGGTCTGCGCTCCAGCGCGAGTCAATGGCAGCCAGATAGTGACGGAGGGCTTCCGAGACGATGACGTAGAAGCGCTTGATGTCGCCGGTCTCGAACAGGTCGGCGCGCGCGCGATCGATTTCAGCAAGTGCAGCTTCGCGCGCGCCGACTGCAGGCGCCGCCACGACAACCGGTGTGCGCTGGCGATACTTCTTCCACAGCCAGTAGAGGAGCCACAACAGCAGCAACAACAGAATCAATGCGACGATGAACGGCCACAACAACCAGTTCGGACCGACAACAGCTTTCACAGGCTTCGGCTTGAGACCCGCCGTATCCACGGGCAGCACCGAGCGAATCACGAGCGACTGCAGCGTCGCCAGCATGACCTGCTGGTTTGTGCCGTTCGTGATCGTGATCGGAACCGCCGGCAACGACTGAATGCCCGGACGCCATCCCGTCAGCAGATACACGGATGTGATTCTGCGCGCGCCGCCCGGCAACGTCTCTGTCGTGTCGCGCCGCGGACCCGCGTTCTCGAGATCCGTCCCGAGTGAAAGTGAATCCGGAAACGCCGCGCTGTACCCCGCAGGCAGATCGACACGCACCGCAGCTTTTACAACGTCACCGACCGTGATTGTGTCAGGGACGACGGCGGAGCGGACTTGCTGCGCCGCGGCCGGAGCTGCAGCCAATAACAGCCCCGCAGCTGCCAACAGCCCCCACCACCCCGACGGGACGACGCGGCGACGCGGGGTAGCCGCGGAACAACAGGACCACATCAGTCCACCTGGAGTTTCTCCAGTTGGCCAGATTGTCAAGGCCGCGGTGGCGCGTGGGCCCCACACCCAGGCGCTCGTGCTAGGGGGGGG
>JBBQYT010000558.1:0-2057 GCA_038208385.1 Longimicrobiales bacterium
CGAGGCCAAGGAAGGCCTCGCGCTGAACAACGGCACACAGGTCATGACCGGCATCGGCACGCTCGCACTACTTGCTGCGGAGCGCGCCGTGGAGACTGCCGAAGTTGCCGGAGCAATGAGTCTCGAGGCATTGCGCGGCACACCCGACCCGTTCGATGCAAAGATTCAGCGCGTGCGTCCGCACGCAGGACAGGCGCAGAGCGCGGCGCGCCTGCGGGCATTGCTCGCGGGCTCGCAGATCCGTGAATCGCACCGCTACAACGACCCTCGCGTGCAGGACGCGTATTCGCTGCGCTGTATGCCACAGGTGCACGGCGCCGCACGCCAGGCATTTCGCTACGTGCGCGACGTTCTCGAGGTGGAGGTCAACAGCGCGACGGACAATCCGCTGATCTTCGCGGAGGAAGGACGTGTCATCAGCGGCGGGAATTTCCACGGGCAGCCGATCGCGCAGGTGCTCGATGTGCTCGCAATTGCATGCGCAGACCTCGCCGCAATCAGCGAGCGCAGGCTCGCACGTCTTGTCGACCCCGCGCTCTCCGGGTTGCCGGCGTTCCTGACGCCGGATCCGGGCGTGAACTCCGGCATGATGATGACGCAGATCGTTGCCGCCTCGCTGCTCACAGACCTGCGCATGCGCGCAACGCCGGCAAGCGTCGACAGTGTGCCGACCGACGCAAACAAGGAAGACCACGTGTCGATGGGCGTCACGGCTGCAATCAAGGCGCGCGAGTCCGTGCATCTGCTCGAGACGGTGCTCGCTCTCGAGCTGCTCGGCGCCGCACAGGCGCTCGAGTTCCTGAAGCCACTGCGACCGGGCATCGGCGTTGCGCGTGCCCGCGACATGATCCGTGATATTGTTCCCGTGCTCATCCAGGACCGCGTGCTCGCGCCTGACATCGAGGCGGTGCTGGCCCTCGTGAAGACCGGCGCCCTGGCGCGCGTCCACGAGTCGCTCGACGCGGAGGGCGTTTGAGCGCGCAGCTGTTCACGGATTTCTCGCAGATCATCACGTGCGAGTCTCCGCGCGATAATGCTGTGCTCACGAACACCGCACTCGCTGTGGTCGATGGACGCATTGCAGCAATTGGTGCGGAAAAGGAGCTGAGCCATCGCTTTGCGGATGCTGAAATCGTGAGCGGGCAGGGAAGTGTGCTGACGCCCGGTTTTGTGGACTCGCACACGCACGCACTGTTCGGACGCTACCGCGCCGACGAGTATGCAATGCGCGCGCGAGGCGTACCGTACATGGAGATCGCCAGGCTGGGCGGTGGCATCAACGCATCCGTGACCGACCTGCGCCACCGAAGTGAAGACGAGCTTGTCGACATCACGCTGCCGCGCATTGCCGAGTTGATCGAGGGCGGAACTACGACGGTCGAGATCAAGAGCGGATACGGACTCCGCACCGAAGACGAGCTCAAAATGTTGCGCGCAATTCGTCGCGTAGCGGAGCGGGTACCTATCGACATCGTGCCGACATTGCTCGCCGCGCACGAATTTCCCGCCGAGTACAAGTCCAGCCGCGACGCTTACGTCGAGCTGATTATTCACGATACGATTCCAGCCGTCGCCGCTGAAAACCTCGCCGTCTTCTGCGACGTATTCATGGAGCCGGGCGTTTTCACCCGCGAGCAGACGCGGACGATTCTCGAAGCAGGCAGCGCGCACGGCCTCGTGCCGAAAGTCCACGCCGACGAGTTCGAGTGGTCTGGCGGTGCCGAGCTGGCCGCCCTGCTGGGCGCTGCATCGGCAGACCACCTGGGCGCCATCAGCGACGCCGGCATTGCCGCTCTCGCCAATTCGCAGACCGTCGCGACACTACTCCCGGCAACGCTCTTCTTCCTCGGCAAAACGCACTTTGCGCCCGTGCGGAAGCTGCTCGATGCCGGCGCAACGATCGCCCTGGCGACCGACTACAATCCCGGCACTGCGGCCTCGCCATCGATGCAGCTCGCGCTGACGTGCGCCTGCTCGTACATGGCCCTGGACCCGCTCGAGGCTATTGTGGCTGCTACCGCCGGCGGCGCTCGCGCGCTTCGGCTCGAAAACGGCTG
>JBBQYT010000559.1:0-2054 GCA_038208385.1 Longimicrobiales bacterium
CGTAGAGAAGTCGCGGATTCTGTTTCCAGCAGACTTTGCGTGGGGCACGACGATTCTCGGCAGTGCGGACATTCCCGATGTGCCGGCGGAGGCTGTCGCGCTGATCGAAGCGGCAAGCATGGTGCACGCGTCGAACTCGTGGGTGATTGCCGGCAAATACACAACTTCCGGCAAGCCGATTCTTGCCAACGACATGCACCTGGCGTTGCGCGCGCCCAGTGTGTGGCACCTCATGGCGTTGCACAGCCCCAGCTACGATGTTGTCGGCATGACGATCCCCGGCGCGCCAGGAATTGTCGCGGGTCACAACAAGGCCATCGCGTGGGGCTTCACAAATGCGTACGTGGATGACATCGACTTCTTCGTCGAGCGACCCGACCCGAAAGACAGCACGCGCTACCTGATTCCAGGCGGAAGCGCGCCGTTCGCGATGGTGCAGGAGACGATTCAGGTAAAGGGCGCTGCGCCGGATACAATGACAATCCGGTTCACGCGTCACGGTCCGATTATTAATGCTGTAGAGCGGCGCGCAGGCAATGAGCTTCTCGCTGCGCGCTGGGCGGCAGCCGATCCATCGCATACGTGGCAGGCTGTGCCGATGATGAACCGCGCACGCAACTGGACGGAGTTCGTGGCCGGCGTGCAGCATTTCGACGATCCGCATCAGAACGTGGTGTACGCGGATACTGCGGGGCACATAGGCTACGTAATGGCCGGTCGCATTCCGATCCGCGGCAATCGCAAGCGTCCGCCGCTTCTGCCCGTGCCTGGCTGGACTTCAGAGTACGACTGGGTGGGCGATGCGCCCTTCGGCGAACACCCGCAGGTGCTGGACCCCGCCGATGGATTCGTCGTCACTGCAAACAACAAGCAGGCCGCAGGCAACAAGGCGGACCTGATCACGCAGGACTGGGAATCGCCATTCCGTGCGCAGCGCATTCGCGAGATGATCGAGGATGGCATTCACTCAGGCAGGAAGTTCACACCCGGCATCGTACACGGCATGCAGCTGGACGTGCACGATGCGCGTGCCGCACGCTATGTCGATTGCGCAATCGCCGCGGCCAGGCGTGCGAAGCTCGACCCCGAAGCAACCCTTCTGAAACAATGGGATCACGCTGCGACGACGCAATCGGCAGCCGCAGCCATCTACTACGTCTGGTTCGAGAAGCTGCGCGGCCAGCTCGGGCGTTCGCTTTATGGAACGCCCGGTGTATGGTTCCCGTCGGCCGCAGAGGAGCGCGTGCTGGAAGCACGCGCAGTACCGTGGACTCCGGATGGCGCAGCGACGCTCGACAGCCTCGCCGCGGCTGCGATGACGGAAGCAGCGTCGGTTGCACGCGGCAAGACATGGGGTCAGCTGAACAGCGTGCTCGTTGCGCATCCGCTCGGGATTGTCGCCGCGCTGAACAAAAGCCTCAATTTGAATATCGGTCCCTACCCGCGCGGCGGCTCTGCAACTACGGTCAACGTCTCGCACTACGGGAATTCATTTCCTGCGACGACGACGGCTGCAGCAAGCCAGCGCCACGTCGTCGACATGGGTGATGTCGATGGCGCGGGCGGTTTCATTCTGCCTGGCGGTGAGTCCGGCCTGCCGTTCGATCCGCACTACCGGGACCAGTTCGAGATGTGGCAGTACGGCGGACTCTGGAAGATTCCGCTCGGCCGTGCGAACGTGGAGAAGCGCATCGCACACAAAATGTTGCTGGAGCCTGCAACGCAAACGGGGAAGAGCAGTGGAAGCCATTGAGCTCGTGGTCGTGGGAGCGGGACCGTGCGGGATAGGCGTGGGCACTTCGGCGAAGCGCGTCGACGTCGAGTGCATGCTGCTCGACAAGTCGTCGATCACCAGCTCCATCGCGCGCTATCCAACGTACATGACGTTCTTCAGCACTGCTGAGCGCCTCGAGATCGGTGGCGTACCCTTCATTCCAATTGGCGACAAGCCAACCCGTCGCGAAGCGCTGAAATACTACCGCCGCGTGGTCGACGAGTACGCTTTGGATGTGCACCAGTTCGAGGAAGTGCTGGAGGTGTCGCGTTTGGATGAT
>JBBQYT010000560.1:0-2020 GCA_038208385.1 Longimicrobiales bacterium
TCATTGTCGACGACAACAACGAAGACCTGTGCTTCAATCCCGAGGCCGGATACGCGCTGCACGAGTCCATCCCGCCTGTCCATCCACAATTCCTGCATCTCTATCACGCCGACCTGGCGCGTCCGGACTGGAGCCTCACCGGCGACGTGGAAGAGTCGCTGGAAGACTGCCTGAAGTCCCGGCGCATTGCTCTGGAAGCAGCACGGGCACAGCTGAAGCCGCCCGATCGACGCACGGGTTTGCGACGCAGCATCGAGCGCATCATGCGCGGCCTGCCTGCATCGCTGTTTCGCGGCGATAGAGCTGCGCAGATCGATCTATATCAGACCATCGATGTGTCGGAACGGCTGGCGGTCCACCCGCTCGTGTGGGATGCTCCACTCAAAGTTGCGTGCCTCAAGGCCGATGGACCTTCGCCGTTGGCGATTGACGAGGCTCGCATTGTTGCAGCCCTCGGTGAGATGGACGTCCCTATCGATGTGATGCTGATCGCAAAGGATGCTGACCCATCAGTCTTCGATGCCGCGCACGTATTCGTAGCGCCGGGTCGCGTGAGAGGCCACACGAATCGCGTTCCTGTATCGATGGGCAGAGGCTGCGTACCCGTGCTCGCGCGGAACCACTCCGAAGCTGAAATCGTGACCGATGGTGAGAATGGATACGTGCTGCCGCCCGGCGATGTCACCGCTTTTGCGGCGCGGCTGAAGTCGTTGCAGATGAACGCTGCACTGCTGCGTTCCTTGTCGGCGTCGGCGCATCGTTCGATCTATCGCCGGCACCTCCTCACAGGATCCCGTCCCGCGTAAGCCGCGCCTCTCAAAACGCCCGTGTTGACCTGTTCGCCCCTCTGAGCGAAATTGGTGCGCCCAACCCCTATTCCATCAAAAGTCCGAGCGCCCGATTGCCATGGGCGGAGACCCGAATATGACGACATCCGGTGCCACACCCTCGAGCCTGGTCGACCTCTTCGGTCAGGTACCTGCCGACCGTACGGCCATTATCATTCCCGAGCAGGACATCCGCATCACGTACGGTGGTCTGCGCGAGCAGGTGACGGCCGTGGCGGAGGCGCTTGCGGCGTTCGGAATCAAGCGCGGTGATCGCGTCGCGACTGCGCTGCCGAATGGTCTTCCGATGATTGTTTCGTTCCTGGCGGCTTCGATGGCCGGGACGGCCGCGCCACTGAATCCTGCCTACAAGGAGGATGAGTTTCGCTTTTTCCTGGAAGATACGGACGCGAAGGTCCTGCTTCTGCCGCCGGAAGGTGCCGAGGCTGCGCGTCGTGCCGCAGGCGATGGCGTGCCGGTCCTCACGATCGATATGGATGCGGCCGGCACGGTATTTCTCGCGGGCGCGACAGACAGACAGAAAATCGAACCGCCTTCGGTAGACGATGTTGCTCTCGTGCTTCACACGAGTGGCAGCACTGGCCGGCCGAAGCGCGTGCCGCTCAAGCACGCGAATTTGTCGATCTCTGCGCAGAACGTCGCCCGCAGCTACGACCTTTCCGACGACGATGTTTCGCTGTGCGTGATGCCGTTGTTCCATGTGCACGGACTCGTCGCATCAACACTGGCGACGCTCTCATCGGGCGGCACTGTCGTCGTGCCGGCGAAGTTCAGTCCGCTTTCGTTCTGGCGCGTTGCACGCGATTACGGTGCGACATGGTATTCCGCAGTACCGACCTTGCACCAGTTGTTGCTCGCGCGTTCAAATCCCGGAGCGGGGAAGCCGGAAGGCGCGGAGAAGCTTCGCTTCATTCGTTCATGCAGTGCATCGCTCCCGCCGCAGGTCATGCACGATCTCGAGACTGCATTTGGCGCGCCCGTGCTCGAGGCCTACGGTATGACGGAAGCTGCACACCAGATGGCGTCCAATCCATTGCCGCCGGGCGCGCGCAAGCCGGGATCGGTTGGCATGGGCACGGATGTGCGCGTCGGCATCATGGTCGATGGCAAAATTCTTCCGCCCGGCGAGCGCGGTGAAGTCGTGATTCAGGGTCCGAACGTCATCACGGGCT
>JBBQYT010000561.1:0-2010 GCA_038208385.1 Longimicrobiales bacterium
GTCGCCCGTTCAGGGTGCGTCAACGCATAAAGAATCGGCAGTTCCATGCTCGGCACACTCATCTGCGCGACGACACTTCCATCGATGAACTCTACGAACGAATGAACTATGCTCTGCGGATGGACGACAACATCGATCCTGTCGTAGTCGATCCCGAAGAGAAAGTGCGCCTCGATGACTTCAAGCGCCTTGTTTGCCAGGGTGGCGCTGTCGATGGTGACTTTACGTCCCATCGACCAGGTCGGATGTCTCAACGCATCTTCGAGTGTCGCGCTGGCAAGCTGCTCGTCACTGAAGCCGCGGAATGGTCCGCCCGACGCCGTGAGAATGATGCGACGCACATCTGATCGCGGCCGCGTGCCGATACATTGAAGGATTGCGCTGTGCTCGCTGTCAACGGGAACTATCTCACCGCCACCCTCCCTGCACGCCTGCTCGGCCAGTGCTCCCGCAAGAACCAGCGTCTCCTTGTTCGCCAGCGCGACGCGTTTCCCTGCGCGCAGAGCGGCGAGCGTTGCGTCGAGTCCCGCGGCGCCGACGACAGCGTTCAGAACTATTGACGTGTCGTCACGCGTCGCAGCCTCAATGAGAGCGTCGGTACCACCGCCCCATCCTGTTTGCCGATCGTCATCACCGCAGACGAGCCCGACATATGACGGAGAGAATTCCCTCTCCTGCTCCGCGAGAAGGGCAGCATTCGTGTTTGCCGTCAGCGCCGTTACGACAAATCGATCGCGCTGGCGTGACAGTACCCGGAGCGCGCTTGTTCCAATCGAGCCCGTCGATCCAAGGATCGCGACTCCCTGCCGGGTCATCGCGGGGCCGGCAGCAGCAATGAGCTGAGCAGAAGGAACGCCGCCGGAAGTACAAAGAGCAGGCTGTCGAATCTGTCCAGAATCCCACCGTGACCGGGAAGCAGATTCGACGAGTCCTTCACCCCCGCATCGCGCTTCAGCAGTGACTCAGCGAGATCGCCGACCTGCCCGAAGATGCCAACTGCAATTCCGAATATCACGATGCCAGTCGGACTTAGCCCGAGCTGCGCAAAAGGTCTCAGCAGAAATTGAGCGTATATCCACGCGCCAAGTATGGCGACAAGCAATCCGCCGACCGCGCCCTCAACGGTTTTCGCCGGACTGACTGCAGGCATGAGTTTGTGGTTGCCGAACAGTCTTCCGAAGGCATACGCACCCGTGTCGGTTGCCCACGTTACCGCTATCGGAAACATCACGAGAACGGTTCCGGCCAGTGCACCGACGGCGTATCCGTGATATCGAATCGGATACATGTACGCCACGAGCGCCGGATATATGATGCAGGCAATCGTCACGGCAAAAGAAACGAGCGGCTTTCTCTCCACTCCGCGCGCCCAGATCACGCTCGCCAGTAGCGCGAGGAAGACAAGGACTGCCATGGTGAGCGTTACCTGGAAGACACCGAGGTAGCTTGCATGGACCGCGAGAGGGATTGCCGCCGCGAGCACGATTCCGGGGAATTCGAGCGGCTCTGAGCCGCCAGTTCGTGCCATGCGCAGCAGCTCCCACGCACCGATTGCCGCGACCGCACTTAGCGCGGCCGCGAACACCCAGCCGCCGATGAAAATCAGACCGACAGTCAAAGGCGCGCCGACGAGCGCGAACAGCACGCGCCTTGTGAGCTCGGACACGAGCTCAGACTTCCATTATTTCGGCTTCTTTTCCCTTTACCAGTTCGTCGATCTTCCCAATGAAATCGTCGTGCAGTTTCTGCATATCCTTCTCCGCATGCTTCACATCGTCTTCACTTGTGTGATCCAGCTTCTTCAGCCTGTCGCGACCTTCAGTCCGCGCATGACGAATCCCGATGCGCGCTTCCTCAGCCAGCTTGTGCACGACTTTGACGAGGTCCTTTCTGCGTTCTTCATTCAACGCTGGAAGCGGCACGCGAATCACGCCACTCTGTGACATGGGATTCAGTCCCAGATCGGAATCGCGAATCGCTTTCTCGATCGCCGAGATCTGACCCTTGTCC
>JBBQYT010000562.1:0-2009 GCA_038208385.1 Longimicrobiales bacterium
GCCTTCCTTGGCCTCGAGCTGCAGCGGTGACAAACCGGCGCGCCGAAGCGCCTCGCCGCCATCAATGCGCTCGCCGTTGTGCAGTGCAGCGCCTTCGCCGAGCAGCACCAGTGCGAGATGCGATAGTGGTGCAAGATCACCCGATGCGCCAACGCTTCCGCGCTCGGGAATGACTGGATGGATGCGATGGTTGAGCAGATCGATGAGCCGCTCGATGACGACGGGCCGCACGCCCGAGTATCCGAGAGCAAGCACGTTCGCGCGCAGGAGGGTGATCGCGCGCGTTTCGCGCTCGGAGAGCGACGTACCGACGCCTGCGGCGTGACTGCGAATCAGATTGTGCTGAAGCTCGCGGATGCGGTCGTGGGGAATGACAACTTCGGCAAGCGCGCCGAATCCGGTGTTGATGCCGTAGACGACGCGGCCTTCTGCGACGATTCGTTCGACGAGCTCGCGTGCCGCATTCACGCGCGGCAGCGCGTCGTCTGAAAGACGGACTGTGGGTGCGGTCAACGCGTCGGCGACGCGTTCTACATCCGCGAGGGTTAGGCGATCGCCATGAAGCTCGAGAATTTCATCCACTCAGTGCCCCACTAGAACGTCGTCTGTCGGTCGCGCTGCGAATAGTCGAACTTGAGGTCCGGATCTGCGCGCAGGTTGACGCGGAACTGGAAGCTGAAGTTGCCGTTCTGTGCCTTCACGAAATCGAAGTGCGCTTCCCAGTCGTGCAGATCGCGCGTGAGCGTCAGCACGTGATCGCTGAACTTCTTGTCCGTGAAAGAATAGGACGTCGTCCAGTGCACGTTCCAGTTCTGCGTGGGCTTGAAGTTGAGGTTGCCCTGCATCATCTGGTTGCTGCGCGCAGTGAACGAATCGCCGGGACGCGGGCGCAACAGCGTGTAATTGAGCGATGCTGTCCACGCGCCTGCCGGACCACCCGTCACACCGGGAACGGGAACCTGACGGCCGATGAGACCGAGGCCAATTGTATTCGGGTTGTCGACCGGTGTGCCGCCCTGCGGGTTTGCGGCGCCGGTGCGGATCGTATCGGGCTGCCTGGCCTGCACAGCACGTCCGGTGAGTCCGAGCGCCTTGAACAGCCACGAGTCTCCGCTCAGCGAGAACGACGCGTTGACGCTGCTGAGGCGCGGCGCAAACGTTCGGCTCGAGGTGGCGGTGCCACCCGAAGTGGTCGTCGTCGTGTTGAACAGATCGTGCGTGAAGCTCAGCTGGAAGCCGCGCAACAGGTCCGAGTTCACGCTGTTCGTCATGGACGTTGTCGTGAGGCCGTAGCGATCGCGACCGACCACGGCGTGCAGCGAATCCGGCACGGCGACGAAATCATACGCGACCGCGCTCGTCTGAATCGACAGCAGCATGATCTTGCGTGCCTGCGCCAGCCTGCGGGGCGCATCGAGCGTCGCACTCGTCGAATCTTCCGCCACCTTGTTCGAGTCCGGATGCGCGCCAGGCTGACCTGCCGGCATGCGGTCCTTCATCTTTGCTTCGAACGTCTGGCTGAATCCAATCGTGAGCTGGTTCTGCTGCCGAATCTGCGTTGCGCCGGCAAAGACCTGGCGCTGAATGTCCGTGACCGCCGGCGCGGGTGAGTACGCGTAGCCGAAGCTCGGCGAGAAGCGATGACGAATGCGGCTCACGGGCCCAAAGCCCGGGAGGAACGCATACACATCAGTGTGCAGGTCTGCGCCGAAGTTCAGGCGCAGCGGCGCGGATGCCCTGAGCGCACTCGCCGCGCTGTCGCGTCGCACCCACTCACCCTGCACCTGCAGGTGAGGCGTGAACGTGCTCGTGCCGATGAGGCGCTGCTGGAAGTTGATGCTCGATGCCCACGTGATGTTTTCGTTGGCCTGCTCGGGGAGGCCCGGGATCGTATCCCCAAACCCACCGCGTGCATGGTCGAGCCTGCGATCGTAGCCCGCAGTCTGCTGAATCGAAAAACTGCCGAGCTGAAAGCCACCACTGAAGCTGCTGTTGCGCGATGTTGCATC
>JBBQYT010000563.1:0-1990 GCA_038208385.1 Longimicrobiales bacterium
TAAGCACGCCGTAACGACGTTAATACTGGCAGCGCCGGGCACAAGGCGACGCGGCGCGGCGCTACCTTGGACGCTCCAGCAGGGATTGGGCGCGGATTTTCACGCCGGAGGTGCGCGAAGCATGGGCGCCGACGTACAGTACACTCGCGGATGTCATGAGGAACGTCGCCGCGGATGCGGCAAGGCGGCCTGATCGTCAGGAGTATGCTTGAGTACTGAAGGCGAGAAACTGGTCAGGAGACGTGGCAGCCTTCGGCGATTTTGGGCGCGCCATTTTCAGTGGTTGATCGTCATCACGGTCGCCCTGTTCGGCGCAGGCTGCGCAACGAAGCACCTGTCGCTCGAACAGTACGCTGCAGTCCTCACAATTCAGAACAAAACCACCGAACCCCTCGCCGTCTACATCGTCGACGGTAGAAACAACGCGCGACTCGGCGCGGCCAGTCCTGGCAAGACGGCCGAGTTCGGCATTCCCAGCACGCTGTTCGGCGAAAACGACTTTGTCTATTTCCGCGCAAACGCTGAAAAAGCCCCGTGTGCGACGCTGGTTCAGTTCAAGGCTGTCCGCAACACTCGCGCGAACTTTTTCGTGCGAACCTCGAGCATCAGTATGGATGTTGCCGGCGGTGTGAAACCGCCGTGCGTCATCGTTGCCAAATAATGAAGGCGATAGCGTCGTGAGCGAATCAAACGCAACGATCCGCGTAGCCATTGCGCAGGCGGAAGTGGCCCGCGATCTGTCCTCCGGCCTGGACGAAACCGCACGTCTGGCCGGCCAGGCGCGCGCAGCGGGAGTTTCATTGCTGGTTTTCCCGGAGACCTGGCTGCCGGGATATCCAGTCTGGCTCGATGTCTGTCGCGATGCGGGACTCTGGGATCACGCACCAGTGAAGGCCGCGTATCGGCGCATGGCCGAGCAGAGCGTTGCGATCCCGGGTCCTGCTGCCGAGCGTCTCGGGCAAATTGCGGCGGAAACAGGCATTGTACTGGTTGTCGGCGTCATCGAGCGAGTAGAGAACGGACCTGCGCAGGGCACGCTTTATAATGCGATCCTGACGTTCGGTGCGGATGGGGCGCTGCTGAATCACCATCGCAAACTGGTGCCGACGTACACCGAGCGACTCGTGTGGGGACAGGGCGACGCCGCGGGCCTGCACGCAGTGAGCACGAGTGTCGGCCGTGTTGGCGCGCTCGTTTGCTGGGAGCACTGGATGCCGCTCGCGCGGCACGCAATGCACGAATCGGGTGAAGACATACACGTCGCGTTGTGGCCGACCGCGCACGAGATGCTACAGGTTGCGAGTCGGTCGTATGCATTCGAAGGACGGTGCTTCGTGCTGGCAGCGGGCTCGCTCATGCGTGCGTCTGCACTACCGCCAGGCCTGGAGCCTCATCCCGATCTCGTCAAGAGCGATGACGACTGGGTGATGCACGGTGGCAGCGCGATCATCGGCCCTGATGGCAAGTACATCTTCGAGCCCGTCTACGATGAGGTGCGCCTGCTGATTGCAGACATCGACCTCGGCAAAGTGCGCGAAGAGCGTATGTCACTCGACGTCACCGGGCATTATCATCGTCCGGATGTTTTCGATTTCACCGTACACGCAGCCCGCATGCAGGATTTACGATGATTGCTTTTTTGTCCAACCCATGGCCGTGGTACGTAGTCGGCATTTTGATCGGGCTGATCGTGCCTGCTCTTCTGCTGCTGGGTAACAAGCAGTTCGGCGTCTCGAACAATCTCCGCCACGTGTGCGCTGCCGCGCTGCCATCGCAGAGCGACTACTTCCGGTACGACTGGAAGCAGACTGGTGCCTGGAACCTGGTTTTCGTGCTCGGCATTTGCATTGGTGGATGGATTGGTGGCCACATGCTC
The DNA here is from genome assembly GCA_038208385.1 of Longimicrobiales bacterium. Classification (GTDB taxonomy): domain Bacteria; phylum Gemmatimonadota; class Gemmatimonadetes; order Longimicrobiales; family RSA9; genus JBBQYT01. The sequence continues at coordinate 1,877 of JBBQYT010000563.1, forward strand.
GCCAGTCCGGAGCCGATCGCAATCGCATCAACCACGAAATCCGCACTCGCAGCACTCGGCATTCACGACTTCACCGGACTCGTGCCCGCGGAAGTGTTCAATTGGTCGGCGCTG
>JBBQYT010000564.1:0-1983 GCA_038208385.1 Longimicrobiales bacterium
AGGAGAAAGAGCTGCATGCCGATCATTGATGTGCACAACCACTACCTGGCGCGGGAGTGAAAGCATGAGCACACAGAATCTGCACGATCGTGTGACGCGGACGGCGCTGATGAAGCGCGTCGAGGCATTGCGCACCGACAACGCGGCGCAATGGGGCAAAATGTCGGTCGACCAGATGCTTTGGCATGTGAACGAAGCAATGCGTATGGCGACGGGCGAGCTGCCCGTTAAGTCGAAGGGATTCGGGCCGCTGAAGCGCGCGGTCATGAAGTTCGCCGTCTACAACGTGCCATGGCCGAAAGGAAAAGCGTCCACAGCGCGGGAGCTGAAGGCGACGGAGAGCTACGATCTGACTGCAGAACAGCGCCGTTTCCCGATGCTTCTCGAGTATGTTGTAAACAAGGACATCACCGGCGCGTGGCCGGTGCACCCTTTGATAGGGCAGATTTCAGGCGCGGAATGGAGCAGGCTCGGCTACCTGCACATCGATCATCATTTGCGGCAGTTCGGCGCGTAGCTTATCGGATGTAGGAATCGCTGCTCGGATTGGTGCCGTCATCGAGCCGCGACATGCGTGCAACGATCTCGAATGAATCGCCCTCGAGACGGTCGACCAGGATGACCGGCTTGCCGTCGCGCATACCCGGGCGCAATACCAGCCTCGACTCGACGGCGTCCCCGCGACTGAAATACAGCCACAAAACCTCGCCGTCCGCCGGACCGCCCGCGCCCGCGCGAAACCCCTGCTTGCGCTGCGCGATCATCTCGTGAATCCAGTCGCCCAGCGCGCGCGCTGCGTTCATTTCGCTCATGACCAGCATGCCTCCGTTGAGTCTGCAGCGGCCCATTTCCCGTCACAACGCCACACTCTGCGCATTTCCGGCGCCAGTTTGCAACCCCCGGGACGCTCGCGTTGTCGAATCAAGATGCCATTCACCCTTGGCAAAGGCGAGCCATGAGCATCTTCACGACGGTAGACGATGTGCTGCGCGATTTCAGGCTTGCTGCACGTTCGCTGGTCCGGAGACCAGGCCTGACCATCGCCGCGGTGCTGACTCTGGCGGTCGGGATAGGCGCGAACACCGCCGTTTTCAGTGTGCTTTCGGCGCTTCTACTGAAGCCGCTGCCGTACACGCAGCCCGAGCGGCTCGTTGCATTGTGGCCTGCGCACGCACTCGCGAATCGCGAAGTGGAATTCCTGCGCACAAATGCTCGCAGCTACGACGATGTGGCCTCGTTCAGTCCTGGCTGGCTCGTCGGTTTGACCGGTGTTGAGGCACCGGAACAACTCACGGCGGCGCGCGTGTCGGGCAACCTGTTCCGATTGCTGGGTGTGCAGCCATTGCTCGGCAGAACGTTCGGGATGGAGGCGGAGACGCCGGGCAAGGATCTCCTTGCAGTGCTCTCGTACGAGTTGTGGCAGCGTAAGTTCGGAGGCAATCCCGAGATCATCGGCAAGACGATTTCACTCGATCGGGATGCGATCACTGTTGTCGCGATTATGCCCGCTGGCTTTGGCATCATGGACTCGAAGACCGAGCTATGGATGCCGCTCGCAATGGACAAAACTGCAATGTCTTACACGGGGGCAGTCACCCTCGGGCTCGCTCGCCTGCACGAAGGTGTCACTGTCGCTTCCGCGACAAGCGAATTCCGCGCACTCGCGCAGCGCATGGGCGTGCAGAACGCCGAACCCGCAGGCTATGCAGTCGAAGCGCACGTTCAGGACCTGCGTGAATCCATTGTAGGCGATACGCGCCCGATGCTGCTCGTGCTTCTAGGCGCAGTTGTATTTCTGCTGCTCATCGCGTCGGCGAACGTAGCCAACCTGCTCCTCGTGCGCGCGACCGACCGAACGACTGAGCTTGCAGTCCGGATGTCTATTGGTGCGAACCGCGCGCGACTGGTTTGGCAGATGCTCGCAGAGGGTCTTACCCTCGCTGCGTTCGGCGCAATTGCAGGCCTCGGCGTTGCTTCAATCGG
>JBBQYT010000565.1:0-1979 GCA_038208385.1 Longimicrobiales bacterium
GTGAGCTTCAGTGCACGCCAGAAGCCTGCGATTTGTTCACGCGCTTCGCCGCCCAGCATGCCTTCCGCACCGAGATAAACCGACGCGTAGGGGTAAAGCTGAAATACAAAAGTGTCGGTGTACGCGGCAGCGTCGGGAGCGGAGGGAAGCTCGAGCAGCTGTGCCAGGCGCGCGTGTTCAGGCCGGGGCGGTTCGGCAAGTGTGCCGAGTGCGCGCAGCAGTTCCATCAGTGCGCCCCGGCTGCGGGCTCTGCCTCCGGCGGCAGGCGATACACATCGAAGGACGGCTTCAATGGTCTCAGCAGCCAGTACGGACGGCGCAGGCCGTCGGGCGTGACGCGCCTGGCCGGACGCGTGAGCGCGAGCCACTCGTTGTAGATCTTGCGCGACTTCCCGGTGTCGACGGAAATGTCGCCGTACGAATCCGATGCTTCTGCTTTTGTCACGCGCACCGCCTGGTGCCAGCAATGCATGCCTGAGATCGGATCCGGGTGCACGGCAAACGTGAGGTTCTGGTGTACGCCGACGTCGGTCCACCAGATGCGCGATGTATCGCGATCGCTCGACTCGAATGGCGCGATGCCGCGCAGGCGTTTCATCGACCAGCGCGATTGTTCATGCTCGAGTGAAACAGTGGCCATCACCTGGCGTTGTCCGCCGTCGGCGATTTTCCACCGGCCCATGTGATGGCTGCACGCCACGACTCCCGGCCGAATCCCTTCAGACACCCACGCCTTTACGACGAAATAACCAATGTCGGTTGTTACGCGTACCAGGTCGCCGGTGCGGAGGTCGAGCCTTTTGGCGTCGCTCGTGTGCACCCATAGCGGGTTTGTGTGCGCGATCTCATCCAGCCACTTCGCGTTGCCGCTGCGCGTGTGAATCTGCACGGGCAGGCGGAACGTCGAGATGAGCGGGACCTGATCCGCGCTCAACACATCGCGATGGATGTGGCTCTTGATGTAGCCGGGCAGTGCGTGCTCTTTCCAGCCCCACTGCGCGAGCGTCGTCGAATAGAACTCGAGCTTGCCGGACGGCGTTGGGAAACCGCGCAGCACGCGATTGTCGATGCTGACACCGACGGCACGGCGCTGACTCGAGTCGGGCAGCGGCGAGGGCTGCGGTACGACGTTGGCGCTTGGAGGCTTTGGCGAAGCCGTGTAGACGCGCCCGAACGGACCGACGCCCACATCCACGAGCTCGGCTTCCGGAATTTCTTCCTCGTACAGCGGGCCGACCTTGTTCGTCACTTCGAATGCGCCGTACTGCCGCATGTACTGCAGTGGCGTGAGGTTTTCCTGTGCAGCTTTCTCGGGCAAACCGGGCACCGAGTGGTCGAACATCCAGCCGTAGTATTCATCGACAGAGAGTTTGCTGCCGGGTTCGGTCTTCGACTCGAAATATTTGCGAATGCCAAGTGTGCCATCCGCATCAATGCGCCATGACAGGTCGATCCAGAACTCGTTCTCTTCCCACACCTCGCCCGGGTTTACCTGGCGCGTGTCGGTGATGCGCTCGCCGGCGCGCTCGCGTGCAGCGCGGAGCACTGGCTGTCTGAAGCCGATCCACTGTCCATCGTATTGCTCATACGACATGATGTCGTGCCGCTCGGAGCCATGCCCCATCGGCAGGACGTAATCCGCAAAGAATGCAGTCTCATTCCATGTTGGCGTCAGCGCGACATGCAGACCAACCTGTGCTTCGTTCGTCAGCGCTTCGATCCACGAGAATCCATCGGGATTCGTCCACACGGGATTGTATACGCGCGTGAAGTATACGTCGGCTTTACCGCGGCCATCGCGCAGGAAATGCGGCAGCAGGAACGACATCTCGTGCAGTCCGAGCGGATAGTCCTGCGGCCAGGTCAGCTCGTTCCATTCTGGCGGGTGCGGCGGCAGATAGATCGGCTTGGGCACGAACTTGTTCCATGCGTTCGGGTAGACGCCGCCTTCCGTTGCGACTGCGCCGAGCAGTGCATTC
>JBBQYT010000566.1:0-1966 GCA_038208385.1 Longimicrobiales bacterium
ACACAATGCTGCACGAGAATTACAACCGCTTCTTCGAGGGCTTGCCGAAGGACGCTCACCCGATGCCGGTCTGCTCGGCCGCAGTGGGCGCGCTCGCGACGTTCTATCAGCAGCCGGAGACGGAACAGAACATTCAGGAGACGGTGACGCGTCTCATCGCGAAAATGCCGACGATCGCTGCGTATTCATTCAAGCACTCGATCGGCCAACCGTTCATGTACCCGAAGAATGCGCTCGACTATTGCTCGAATTTCCTTTACATGATGTTTGGCACGCCGTGCGAGGAGTTCAACGTTGATCCGGTGCTGGCGAAGGCAGTCGAGCTGTTGTTCATTCTGCACGCCGACCACGAGCAGAACTGCTCGACCAGCACAGTGCGCGTCGTCGGCAGTGGCCGGGCCAACCTGTTCGCGAGCATTGCAGCCGGCATCAGCGCCCTGTGGGGTCCGTTGCACGGCGGCGCCAATCAGCAGGTGATCGAGATGCTGGAGCGCATTGAACAGGAAGGCGGGGATGTGCGCAAGTTCACTGACAGGGCGAAAGACAAGAAAGACAACAGTCGCCTGATGGGATTCGGCCATCGCGTGTACAAGAACTTCGACCCGCGCGCTTTGATTCTGAAGAAGGCGTCCACGGACGTACTGAATAAGCTGGGAATCGCGAGCCGCCAGCTCGAGATTGCAATGAAGCTGGAAGAGATCGCGCTCGCGGATGACTACTTCATCAGCCACAAGCTGTATCCGAACGTCGACTTTTACTCCGGCATCATTTATAAGGCGCTCGGCATTCCGGTAAACATGTTCACTGTAATGTTCACCATCGGTCGTCTGCCCGGATGGATCGCACACTGGCTGGAGATGCGCAGTGATCCGGACACTCGCATCGCCCGACCGCGTCAGATCTACATTGGCGCCACGGAACGGGAATACCAACCAATGTCGCAGCGATAGACGCAGGTTTCTTAGCGGGACTTATTTCTCGAGACGATTTTTCTTTTCGATCAGGCGCGGGCCTGTATGATCCAGATGAGGCTGTTGCGCTCGTTGGGCGATAGCAGGCGCGCGCACTGAGCGGCCAGCTCGATCCAGCTCTCGCGCCACAGGCCGTCCGTGTCGAGCGCAGTCAAACGATCGCCGATAAGCTCGGCAGCTTCCCGCGTTAGCACGGGACTCAAACCGTCGAGCCACGCCTGCGCGTGACGCATTGCAGCTTGGCCGGCACCAAGCTCGGTCATGCGGGCGAGCACTTCGGTCACAGCGCGGGAGTTTCGATCCTCCGCGCCATCGCCGAGTAGCTGTTCGAGCTCGGCCTCGAGCTCGGGCAATGTTCGCGAATCTGAAAAGTCGTAGTGCATAACCGCATCATAGATGTCATCCGCTTTATCGTCGACGACAGCTTTTGGAATGTTGACGCCCCACTCCACAAGTGATGCCGGGCTGACACGCTCGACTAAATGCAATGCAACCGCTCGTGCATCACCGTCGGACGGATTCAGCACCTGCTCACGCAGCACAGCGAGGGCATCCGCTTCGCGACCGCGATTCCGCAGCGAGTCGAATGCGCCGTCGCCGGTCCAGCGTAACGTGCGCGTGTGACGGAGCAGTTCCAGGAGTGCGGGCACTGCCAGTGCGTCATCGGGCTCGGTGAAGAGGCGGCTAGCCATCCCGCGCATGCGCGAGTCGTCGCTAAGCGCAGGGTTGGTCGCCAGTTCGGTCATCGCATCCGTTGCCTTCTGCGCAAGTGCGGGCACGCGTTCTCGAATGGCCGTAGCGTATTGCCAGATCAGTCCTTCGTGACGTAACGACACTTCAAGAAGCTCGCGCACCTCGGGAGTCACTGTTGTTTCCGCCATTCGCAACGCGGCGGACATTGCATTGTCGATATCCGTCGCTGCGAAAAAGGCACTGTTGTCCGCCAGTATGCGCTGGGTCGCATGAACCAGGGCGGCACGCATGAGCGGAGCTTT
>JBBQYT010000567.1:0-1959 GCA_038208385.1 Longimicrobiales bacterium
CTGGAAGAGGAGAACGCTCGACTCCAGAAAGAGCTCACTGCTCGCGAAGAAGAGATCGACGAGCTTCAACTTCAGCTGTTGCCGGAAAAGAAAGGCTGGCTTAAGTAGTCAGAACGAGCCAGCAGTCGGCTTGCGTGGCTCCACACCGCGCTGCTTGCACATCTCGAGGTAGGCCTGGAGCGCGTTCGCGAACTTGGTCTCGACCATTCGAAGGGTCGCCGCCTTGAAGTAGACGAGTTCCTCCATTTCGAGGACTCTGCCGTGAAGAATCCCTTCCCTGTCGCGCTCAATGCGCGCGCGATAGCCTTCGATTTCTAATATGAACGACGAGGAGCTTGGTGGCATGACAAAGTAAATACGACCGAGGGCGGCGGTCCGCAACGGGCGAGGGCGACAGCATCGTGTTTCTTTCTGGCGCGCTCTCTGCCGAGCTGACCAGAGGTTGGCGGACGCGTCCCTTCACACCGCTAATGCGCAGCCGGCCTGGGAGCGATCACCGCCGCGAGAACGAGCGGTTGCTCATTCGCCCGCATGCCGTGCGGCTCATTTGCGCCATATGCGATGATGTCGCCAGTGCGCACGTCACAATCTCCGGTGGCGCCCGACACGATACCGGCGCCAGAGATCACGATCAACAGCACCGTGGACGAACTCGTGTGCTCGGCAACCTGCTGCCCCGGCTCGATTCGAAACAGCACGACGCGCGCATCGGCCGAGTCGTGCACGAGCGCCGTAGCCGGCCGTGCCGCGTTCGCCGATACGGCAGCGGCAGCCGCTTCGGGAGCGTGATAAACGTTCATCGACGCTCGATCGCTTCCTGAAGCGCCAGGAGCAGCGCGTCGGGATCCGCACCGTCGCGGCGCGCAGCGTCAACAAGTGGTGCCCCGCCGCCGCAACAGCTGTCTATGCCAAATCGGTTGAACACGGCGATGGTCTCTGGATACGTGGCGACAATCTCATTGACGGTTGAGACCATGTCGATGTTGGAAATTACCTGCATTCTGACTCCTCTTCTTTTGTCGGATGTTATTGGCGATGCGTTATTACGCCCATGCGTCTGGCGCGATCATCCCTGCGTGCCACGCAGGGTCCCACACGAGCCTTCGGTCGACGCCGTTGATTCCATCAACCTGCATCACTGCGTCGCGGATTCCGTCGCCGATGATCTGCTCCATCGGGCAGCCAGGTGTTGTCAACGTGTGCGTCACATGGGCGACGTCATCGCTGATCTCCACACCGAAAATGAGCCCGAGCGTAACTACGTCGAGTCCGAGCTCCGGATCAATCACGGTCCGAAGTGCAGACCACACAGTTGGCTCACGAGAATCGGGTTCGCGCATAGGACGACTCATTCGAGATGAGGTTGAAACTGGAAGATCGTAGACTTGATGCCATGCTGAAGCCTGCCTTCCGGGGGGCGGCGCCGGCGTGACTCATGTCACACCAGCAATCTTGGGAGTGGGTCACTTTGGACTTACTCGGAATACACATTTCAGTGAACCGCCGAGAACGCCGAGAACACAGGACGGTGCTTTTTTTGATTTCATCTTCTTCATTGCGGTATAGCTCCTCGGCGGCCTCGGCGGTCAATCGATCGGACTGATCGCGCATTGATGGGCCCAGTACCGCAATTTTGTCCGGCTGGATTGCGGGGTGCACGCCGCATTACTTTTCGAAGAATGCCTTCAGCCTCTGCCGCCGCACTAATTCGGCACATTCCACTTTTCGCCGAGCTCGACGAACCAGCCATCCTGCGACTCTCTGAACGGTGTGTCTCTCGCACCGTTGGCGCCGGCCACGTCCTGTTCACAACGGGCGACGAATGCCGCGGCCTCTACATCATCGAGACTGGTCGCGTCCGCATCTATCGCACGAACTCCGAGGGACGCGAACAGGTGCTTCATGTTGAAGGTCCGGGCCGACCTGTAGCTGAGTTGCCGCTGTTTGACGGAGGCCCAT
>JBBQYT010000568.1:0-1956 GCA_038208385.1 Longimicrobiales bacterium
TGATCGGCGTGGCGCTGTTTTTCATTGCGATCATGCACTGGTGGGCCGGAGCGCTGGCCGCCGGTCGATCGCATGACAAGCTGGTGCGCGAGTTCGCCCTTCCGGCGACGGCAGGGATCCTGGCGTGGGCCATCGTGAGTATCACGGACAATCCGCTCGACTACTACAACGCCTTTACGCAGTATATTGGCCTCCTGTGCGCGGGAGCCTTGGCGGCGGCGTCCCTCAAGGAGGACTCGATCGGGATGGAAAGCGCTGTTTTGGACGAGAACGCGCCGATTGCTCATGACTGGAGATCCAGTGGGCTTCGTCGACTTTCATAACCACTTGATTCCGGGCGTGGATGATGGTGCGAGCTCCTCTGAGGACTCGCGCCTGGGGCTGGCCGCGCTGCGCGATGAGGGAGTGAGCGTCATTGTGACGACGCCTCACGTCGAGGGCTCGCTCACGACGCGCAAGGATGCATTGCGAACGCGCCTGATGGAGCTTGATTCGGGGTGGCGTCGCCTGCAGGCCGAAGTCGCGGGTTTTTCGAGTCTGACCGTACATCGGGGAGCGGAAGTGATGCTCGACACTCCGGAGCCGGACTTGTCGGATGCCCGGCTTCGACTGGCGGGCACGCGGTTCGTTCTCGTCGAGTTTCCTCACATGACCGTACCGCCGCGTTCCGCGTGGGCGATTTCGGAGCTTCGCATGTCCGGATGGTTTCCGATCATTGCGCACCCCGAGCGTTACAGCGGTGTTGACGCATCGCTGTCGCAGCTGAGTGAATGGAAGAAGGCGGGCGGTTTGCTGCAGGTGAACGGCGCTTCGCTGATTGGTCGTTATGGTCCTGAAGCACGTCAGAATGCGCTCGGCATTCTGGAGCGTGGCTGGGCCGATTATGTGTGCAGCGATTTTCACGCGCGCGGGCGCGCATCGATTCAGGCGTATCGCACGGTGATGGTGGAGAGCCAGGCGGAAGAGCAGGCGGATTTGTTGATGAAGGTCAACGGCACGCGCATGCTGAAGGGCGAAGCTCCGCTGCCTGTCGCGCCAATGCCCATGAAATCCGGCTTCTGGAAGAAATTGGGACGTGCATTTCGGTAATGAGCAGCGTGGCGTGCACGAGAGCTGCGCTTTTTAGAGGAGGCGAATGCCCCGTTTTGTGAAGTTGCTCGTTTTGCTGTTCGTAGTTCTTGTACCGCGTGCACCCGTGGCGCAGGCGCAGTCTGCGCCGCGCGACACGGTGCGTGCAGAAGTGCTGCGTCCTGGAGATCTCATCCGACTCAAGATATGGCGCGAGCCCGATCTGTCGGGGGAATTTCCTGTCGGTACTGATGGCAGCGTCGTCTTTCCGAAGATCGGCGCCTACAAAGTGTATGGCGAAACACCCGAATCCCTGAAGGACAAGGTGCTCACTGCGTATCAGAAGGTGTTGCGCAATTCATCGATCGAATTCACACCGCTCCGGCGCGTCAGCGTGTTTGGCGCCGTGCGGAAGGCCGGGCTGTACCCGGTGGATTTGACGATGACGGTTGCGGATGCGCTGGCACTCGCGGGAGGCACCGAACCGCAGGCTGCTGGGGACAAGGTCGAGCTTTTGCGCGGTGGCCGGCGCATCGAGGGTTCGATCTCGCAGGGTTTGCGCATTGCCGACTCGCAAATCCAGTCGGGTGATCAGCTGTTCGTGCCCGAGAAGAGCTGGTTGAGTCGCAACACAGCGATTGTGTCGGCCGTCTTGTCGAGCGGCATCAGCGTTGTGATTGCATTGCTGGTGCGCAGATAATGGCAATCACGAACGGTACCGGTCCGAGCTTGAATGGGAAGAAGCAGGACGAAGTGCAGCTGCGCAAGCTCGTGAATTTCGCACGACGCAATCTCGTGCTCGCGCTCGGAATTCCATTCCTCACGATCCTCGCCGCGTTTGCATTCACGCGCTGGGCGACGCCGATCTACGAGGCGTCTTCATCTGTC
>JBBQYT010000569.1:0-1955 GCA_038208385.1 Longimicrobiales bacterium
ATGTATGTAGGTGAGGTTTCGCGCAGGAAGTGAATGACTTCCGCCGAAGATGCTACATACCCGCCATTCACGCCGAGCGCTTTGCCGAGCGTCGCGACGAGGATGTCCGGGAGCGCCGAATTCGTATATTCCTCCGTGCCGCGTCCCGTCACGCCGAACGAACCCACCGCATGCGAGTCATCGACCACGACGATGACGTTCTCCTCGAAATCCGCATCATACTCTTGCGCCAGCTTCATCACTTCATCCAGGGGTGCGTGATCGCCGCGCATGCTGAAAATGCCATCCGTGATGACGATCGCGCGGCGCGCCCGGCCGCGCGCTTCCTGAAGTGCCTTCTCGAGGCCGTCCATGTCGTTGTGCTTGTAGACGGCCTTGTCGAGCGGGCGCGACATGTGAATCGCATTGATGATGCAGTTGTGGTTCAGCTCATCGCTGATGAGGATGGTGCCATCCGCGGTCGTCAGTGGTGCGAGCACGCCGACCATTGTCGTGTAGGCGCTGCTGAAGATCATCGCGGCTTCCCGCCGGTGGAATTCGGCCAACCGCTTCTCGAGATCGATATGCGTCTGGTGCGTGCCGCTGATGAAACGGACCGCGCCGGGCCCGACACCAAACCTGCGCGAGCCTTCTTCTTCGGCTTCGACAAGCTCCGGCCGCAGTGACAGTCCGAGATACGAGTTCGAGTTCATCCGGACGAACTGCTTGTCCCCGGATCCGGCGAGACGAAAGCGCGGGCCGCGATTGCCTTCAGCCGGAATCACTTCGACGACGACGGCTTCAGCGCCTTTCGCGGTGCCCTTTGTCGTCAGATCTGCAACGTGCCGGTCGAGAACACCGGCGAGCCTGTCCAGCGGCATGGCGACTTCTCCTCTCAGGCGGGGCTCGATGTGCCGAGCTTGCGCGATAGTTGCTGCAGCATGTCTTTCGTCATCGAGTCCGCGTCGTACTCCGCGTGCCAATCCCACTCTTCGCGCGCGGCCGAGTCGTCAATGCGGCGCGGCCACGAATCGGCAATCGCCTGGCGCATCGGGTCGACGTTGTATTCGATGCGAAACGCGGGAATACGTTTGCGAATCTCTGCTGCCAGTTTTTCGGGAGTGAGCTGCATTGCGGTCACGTTGAACGCATTTCTGTGTTTCAGGCGGGCCGGATCCGCTGCCATGATCTCGATCGCTGCGCGGACGGCGTCCGGCATGTACATCATGTCGAGCTGCGTGTCGGCGGACAGAAAGCACGTGTACGTGCCACTCTTCAACGCGTCATAAAAGATGTGCACTGCGTAGTCCGTGGTTCCGCCACCGGGCTCTGTCACGTACGAAACCAAACCCGGGAAGCGCACGCCGCGCGTATCGACGCCGAACCGCGCTGCGTAATAATCGCACAGCAGCTCACCCGCAACTTTCGTCACACCGTACATCGTCGACGGCCGCTGGATGGTGTCCTGAGGTGCCGGGTCGCGCGGCGTCGTCGGGCCGAATGCACCGATCGAGCTCGGGGTAAAGACTGCGCATTTCTGTTCGCGTGCGACCTCGAGCACGTTCATTAGCGTGCCCATGTTCAGCTCGTACGCTCGCTGCGGCGCTTTCTCGGCCGCCGCGGACAAGACCGCGGCGAGATGATAGATCGTGTCGGCGCCCCGGTCTCTGACAATGGCGGCAACGGCCTTCGCGTCCGTGCAGTCGAGCTTTTCTACGTCCGCAGACGTCTTGATGTCTGTGGCGATCACGTTGTCCGTTCCGACAACCTTGCCGAGTGCCGGCACCAGCTCTGACCCGAGCTGTCCCGCCGCACCCGTTACCAGAATTCGTTTCATTCGCTTCCTCTGTCAGTCCACGCCTGGGAGGGCGCCAATGTAGGCGGGAGCCTGCACGGTTCGCCAGCGAGCGTCGGGGCGCTTAAATTCGCCCGCGTGGAGCTTCTCATTCTTGCACTCGTCACTCTCGCGGCCGGAG
>JBBQYT010000570.1:0-1945 GCA_038208385.1 Longimicrobiales bacterium
CCCGTTGCGATGATCTTCTTCAGACGTTCGGGATCGCTCAATAACAGTGTCGCGCGTTTGTACGTCGCGAAGCGGCGCGCAAACACGACGGTGAGCGCACCCATATCGAGCGCGCTCTCCGTCCACTGCGCGTTTTCGCCGCGGCGCGTCGCCTGCAGCTTGAGCGCACGACGTGCGTAATCGAGCAACGATCGCCGCGGTTCCTGGCGCGCGTTCCATAACGCCGTAAGCGGAATGTGTGCAGCGCGCTGCCACTGCACTTCGTCGCTGGCCTGCTCCCAGTCTCTCCCGACATAGTCCGAATACACCCGCGCCAGCGGTTCGGCGACCCACGTGGGCAAATGCACGCCGTTCGTGATGTGCACGATCGGCACATCCTCTTCGGCGAGTCCGGGCCACACGCCCCACCACATGCGACGGCTCACTTCGCCATGCAGGCGGCTTACGCCATTACGTCGTCCTGACAATCGCAACGCGAGCAGCGTCATGTTGAATGGTTCGTCATCATCCGTGGGGTCATGCCGCCCGAGTGCAAGGAAGCGACGCCACGGCTCGCGCATGTCCCAGATGTAGCCGCCGAGGTAGCGCTCCATCAGGTGCGTTGCAAACATGTCGTGTCCAGCAGGCACCGGCGTATGCGTCGTGAACACAATTCCCTGCGCGAGCCGCTGCGCCGTCGCCGCGAAAGCGGCAGACTCACCGACTTCGGCCTGGCGCACGCGCTCGACTGCAGCAAACGCAGCGTGACCTTCGTTCAGGTGGACGACCGACGGCTGTATGCCCAGCGCGCCAAGCGCACGAATGCCGCCAATGCCGAGCACGATCTCCTGCCGCAGACGGTGCTCGTTGTCACCGCCATACAAACGGTCCGTGATGCTCCGGTCTTCGGCGAGGTTCGAGGGGATGTCGGTGTCGAGGAGATAGAGCGGGATGCGTCCGACATCTGCGCGCCACACCTGAGCGTAAGCGCGATGGTCGAGTATCGGAAACGCGACCGTGAGCGGCTCGCCATCGGGACGCCGCTCGAGCGTGAGCGGCAGCATATTCGGATCGATCGGCTCGTACTTCTCATACTGCTGGCCCGCGCTGTTCACGCGCTGCTCGAAGTATCCCTGGCGATACAGGAGGCCCACCGCGACGAGCGGCACGCCCAGGTCACTTGCAGACTTCAGATGGTCGCCCGCGAGAACCCCGAGACCACCCGAGAAAATCGGCAGAGCCTCGCTGATTGCAAACTCGGCCGAGAAATACGCTATGCGCATCGCCGGGTCGCCGCTCTCCTCCGCATACCTGTCGAACCATGGCGCCGGGTCGCGCTGCATGTATCGTGTGAGCTCATCGTCAACGCTTTGAACTTCCGCGACGTACGCGTCATCGCGCGCGGCGATCTCGAGGCCGATTGGGTCCATATGTGACAGCAGGTACACAGGATTCTGGCGCGACGCCGTCCACAACGTCTTGTCGAGCCGCTCGAATACAGCGCACGCCCGTCGGCTCCAGCTCCAACGCAGGTTGTAGGCGATAGTCCGCAGCGGGGCGAGGGACGTTGGCAGATCGGGTGCGCGAAAGTCTGGCATTGTTATCCTGAAAAAAGAAATCGGCCGCGACATCGCGGCCGACTATACTTCTGGTAAAACCCTGACTCGCGCAAGGGGAAACGCGGGTCAGCTGACAGGCAGCCAGTAGCTCAGCTTGAGCGCGAAGTAGTGATCTCCGATATCCGACGCCGAAGTCCAAAGTTCGCGCGGCCGGACCGGGTCCCCCAAAACGTAGGAAGCGGACCGGTTCTGTTGCCACACGAGGAACAGGGTGCTGCCCGCGCGCCACTCCCAGCGCAGCACGACGTTGCTCCGGAACGAACGCACATTGAAGTCCGGATTGTCGAACGTAAACGTCGATCCGTGATCGGTGACTTCATACGATCCGTCCGCAGCGCGTCCGATGT
>JBBQYT010000571.1:0-1939 GCA_038208385.1 Longimicrobiales bacterium
GGGGTGCCCATGAAGTTGGTTCCGGTCTGGCCGCCGCCGTGCCACATGACCACCGGATACGGCTGCGTGCGGTTCTCCGGTATCTGGTACTGCACGTACATCTGCCCGGTCCTGATCGGCCCGTCCCTGCTCTTCGTGTACTCACCGCCGACGAAGAAGTAGCCCTGCTCGGCGAGCACCAGGCGTTTGCTCGTTTCGCCAGCGTCACCCGGCATGCCGGCGCATCCTGTCAAAGCCGAAAGCGCAAACGCCAGCAAGGCGCGGAAAGGCTTGTTCATCCACTACTCCTTCCAATCGATCGGTCAATGGGACAACTCGCACGAATGGGCGGGACCGAAGCCGTCCCCTCATCCGGACACGCCTTCGTCGGTATCGATGCGCACCCGCAGCATTTCGAGGGTGATGCGCGCCGCGTCTCCAACATGCGGAACATCGCCGTCGAGCTTCAGCGGCATGCTCTCTGCGTGCGTCGTGATCATCGTTGTTTTCATGCGAGGTCGGGGGCGGCAGCGCGGCCTATTCTAGCCAAGCCGACACGAACGTGCCTCCGCTGCGCTGCAGCGTTCAGGGGGAGGACGCGACCCGACTTTTTTCGGCGGGGCTGCAAGCATTGACCCAGACCCCCGGTCTCACCTTTCGGCGGCACTCATCGCCGTACTCGCAGCGAAGTTCGCGCGCCGAGCGCCACATCGATTGTTCTTACAAGGAGTAACCTGTGAATTCGAAGCGATGGCAGGATGGCTTTATCATTTATATCGGAATCTATCTTCTGTGCTCGCCCTTCATCATGGGGTTCCGCGCAGAGCTCCCGGCGCGCAGCTGGAGCTTCTTCCTGGCAGGCATTGTCTGCATCGCGTTGGCCGCGACCGCCCTCAGACAGGGTATTCGCTGGCCTTCGCTGGCGAACATATTTGTCGGCCTCTGGATGATCGTCTCGCCGTGGATCCTCGGTTTCAGCGAGTTCGTCAGCGCGCGCAACGACGCCATCTCGCTCGGCGTGATGATCGGGCTGATCGCGTTGTGGAGCTACCGGGCCGAGGGGGAGCGGGAAGGCGCGATTTCGGTCGCCCGTTAATACCTGAGAGATCGTTGGGACGGGCAGGCGATCGACCGACGCCTCGCTTTTCGCCTGTCGGTCTTCTGCTGCGCGCGCTGGCTCTCGAATGCGAGTCAGCGTGCGAGCGCGTACACGAAGCGCCGCGCACGACTCGTACCACCGCACGCCTCGTACCACACTTCCCGCCTCTTTCGCGATGACCCGCAGTTGTCGGGTCGAAGTCCGGGCGCCTCGTCGTGACAAGATCAGTATTCTTCGAACATCCGCCTGATTTCCGTCAGGTCGTCCGTTTTGCTCAGCGCGAGCATCAGCAGAATGCGGGCTTTCTGCGGATTGAGGTTGTCGGCGGCGACCATGCCCAGATCGTCGTATTCCTTGCGCGCAATGACGCGGCCGTTCCCGACACGGCTCGAGCGCACGAACACCGTCGTCGCCGACGCTTTCTTCGCCGCCGCTTTCTCTGCATCGGACATACCGCCCGCGCCCGTTCCGGCGATGACGATGCCGCGCACGCCGTGTTTCACGAGCGCATCGATTACGATGGCATTCGCCGGCTCAGCGTAGGCATACACGATCTCGACTTTCGCAAAATCCCTGATCGCCTTCACGTCGAATTCCGACGTGACCGTGTGGCGTTTCACGGGCTGCCGGTAATACGCGACCCGGTCCTGGTCGACATAACCCAGGAATCCGAGCTCACCCGACTTGAAGGTCTCGGCGCGATAGGTGTTCGTCTTGGTGACGTCGCGCGCTGCGTTGATCTCGTCGTTGAGTACCACGAGCACGCCTTTTCCCCGCGATTCACGCGCCGCGGCCACGCGAACACCATTGACGAGATTCAGCGGTCCGTCGGCGCTCAACGCGGTGGCCGGACGCTGGGCG
>JBBQYT010000572.1:0-1925 GCA_038208385.1 Longimicrobiales bacterium
GAGTCAGCCGACTTCTGGAGCGCAGCGCGCTCCTCTTCCGTCAACTCCACTTCGTAAATCTTCTCGAGGCCTGCGCGACCCAGCTTGCACGGCACACCGAGGAACAGTCCCGACATCCCGAACTCGCCCTCGAGCCATGCAGAGCACGGCAGCACGCGCTTCTTGTCCTTTACAATCGCCTCGGCCATCTGCACGGCTGCCGCTGCCGGCGCGTAGTACGCACTGCCCGTCTTCAACAGCGCAACAATCTCTGCGCCGCCTGTACGCGCGCGATCAACCAGCGCCGCGATCCTGTCCTTTGCCAGCAGCTGCGACAACGGGATTCCCGCAACCGTTGTGTACGACGCGAGCGGCACCATCGTATCGCCATGCCCGCCGAGCACCAGCGCCTGGATATCTTCTACACCGATATCCAGCTCGAGTGCGATGAACGAGCGGTAGCGCGCCGTATCCAGCACGCCTGCCATCCCGATCACACGTTCGCGCGGAAAGCCGGTCACCTGCTTGCACACATGCGCCATCACATCGAGCGGGTTCGACACCATGATCACGATCGCATTCGGCGATGTGCGCTTGATGTTCTCCGAGACATCTTTCACGATGCCTGCATTCGTGTTCAGCAGATCTTCGCGACTCATGCCCGGCTTACGCGCGATGCCTGCCGTCACGATGATGACGTCGGAACCCGCCGTATCGTCGTAATTGTTGGTGCCGATCACGCGGGTATCAAAACCCTCGATCGGCGCCGACTCCCACTGGTCCAGTCCCTTGCCCTGCGGAACGCCTTCAACGACGTCGATGATGATGACGTGGCGCGCCAGCTCCTTCTGCGCGAGACCCAGCGCCGCGCTCGCACCTACATTGCCACCGCCAACTACCGTGATCTTGTCGACCATTTGCGTCCACCGTAATGCAGGAGATCATTCTTCAATGCGGGGGCGAAAATAGAGGGGCTATGGGGGGCTGTCAAACGGCGGAATCGGGCTAAACGCGCGTTCAAGGGCGTGTAATGAATCCGCAACCACCAGCCTGTGAGAGCGCCAGTAGACGCCTGAGCCGATGCTGTGCAGTGGCGGAATGACGCGGGTGAGTCATTGGATGGAAGCGTGCTCGGTTCGCATGCGTGGGCAAGGCCGCCTTGAGCGGCGGAGCACACGGTCAGGCCGATGGCCGCGACGTCCTTGGTTCCGTTGTTGCGTGCATGGATCCTGAGGCCGTGTCGCAATTGGTTGACAACCGCAAGTGCACGCCGACAAACAAGTGCGGGGGC
The DNA here is from genome assembly GCA_038208385.1 of Longimicrobiales bacterium. Taxonomy (GTDB): domain Bacteria; phylum Gemmatimonadota; class Gemmatimonadetes; order Longimicrobiales; family RSA9; genus JBBQYT01. Next base: position 1,271 of record JBBQYT010000572.1, read on the forward strand.
GGTTGCAGCGGGTCTGCGACAGCCTCAAAGCATGACCACTGCAAATGGAGATGCCGGCCAACAATCCTCTCGGCGAGGCTTCTTATCGTAAGGAGAATTTCAGATGTATGGATATGGTAACGGTTCGTGGATGCATAGCTCCGGGATGTTCGGCGTTGGCTATGCGATGATTTTAGTGTGGGTGGTCCTGATCGCATTGTTGGTTGCCGTGGTCGTGTTTTTAGCCAGACTGCGGGGACGGAGCTCGGACCGAAGATCTGGCCTGGACACGCTCAAGGAACGGTATGCGAGAGGTGAGATCGGGAAAGATGAGTTCGCCGATAAAAAGCGCGATATCGCTAGATGAGTCGGTGGGATCCTGTAGTGTTTAGTTTGGTCATGATGGAAGGATCAGCGCCAATGTGAGCGCATCGCTCGACGATGCCACAGTGCCGTTCGATGAGAAGCTGACCTCATCCGAATTGTCGAAGTCCGTAGTATGCCACGCAGGTTATGACGTCGATGGCGAAAAGCCCGCCGGTCAACGTCCAGGGCCGGACTCCTGCTGCGGTTAGCTCCCGTCTCGACGCAAGGAGGGCGATTGCATGGACAGAAACGAAGACCGCGATATCTCCACGAATGGCGCAGCGAATGCCGCGGACGTCGGCCGGACCGC
>JBBQYT010000573.1:0-1916 GCA_038208385.1 Longimicrobiales bacterium
CGCGCAGCGCACGCTTTGGATCGCGATACAGGACGAGCGTCGCTTCGAGGGCGGCCAGGGTGAGTTTGTCGACGCGGAGTGCGCGGCACATCGGATTCCTGCGCATTGCATCCAGGTATCGTTTACGACCGACGATGATTCCAGCCTGCGGTCCGCCGAGCAGCTTGTCGCCGCTCATGGTCACGATGTCCGCGCCTGCGCGTAGAGATTCCATCGCCGTAGGCTCGTGCGGCAGACGGAGCAGCTTCGCATCGATCATGAGACCTGAGCCGAGGTCCGCAATGAGCGGAATGGCGCGCGTCGCGGCCAGCGTCGCCAGCTCGTCAATCCCGACTTCGGCCGCGAAGCCGGAGATGCGAAAGTTCGATGGATGGACTTTCAGGATTGCGCGCGTGTCTTCCGTGAATGCTTCTTCATAATCCGACAGATACACACGGTTTGTGGCGCCGACTTCGCGCATGCGCGCGCCGCTTCGCTCCATGATTTCAGGCACGCGAAAAGACCCGCCAATCTCGACCAGCTCACCGCGGCTGATGATCGCATCGCCGGCGAGCGCGTGCGTGTTGAGCGCGAGCACGAGCGCTGCGGCGTTGTTGTTGACGACGAGCGCATCCTCCGCCCCCGTCAGCTCACGCAACAATGCCGCACAGTGTACGTAGCGCGAGCCGCGCTCTCCTGCAGCGAGGTCATACTCGAGGTTCGAGTACGATGTCGCAATGCGGAGCATTGCTGCAATAGCCGCTTCGGCGAGTGGCGCGCGACCGAGGTTCGTGTGCAGCACCACGCCGGTTGCATTGATGACAGCCCGAAGCGACGGTCGTTCGACGTGCGCAAGTACCTCCGCAACACGGGCTGCATACCAGCTCGCGTCGGCCGCGTCCGCGATTGTCGAAGATGAGTTTGAAGCGGTTAGCGTGCTGCGAACTTCGGACTGCACGCGCTGCACGGCGTCGACAACGAGGGGACGCGGTGAAGCGCGCAGGAGCGGTGCGAATTCTTCGCTCGACAGGAGCCGCTCAACTGCCGGAATTGCGCGTCGAGCATCCATGGTAAATCAGGGCTTCGTTTTGGTGGTATCCGTACGCATGCGTCCGCCGGTCGTATCGGAGCGCGGTCCGATCGGCGGATTCGGCCTCTTCGGCTGAACGACGACGGGTGGTGGCGCCGGCGTCTCGAAGCCTACCGACCCGCCACCGTCTCTCAGGCCTACGATGTTAGTCAGCCCCGAGAGGATGACGCGGTAGCGCGTCTTCGGCGTGAGCGGCACCACGGGGACGAGCACGAGCTCCTGGGTCGGCAGCGCAGCTGCCGTATCGGATGGATTGCGCGGCGGAAGCAGCATCGTCGTCGGCGCACTGCGCGCTTTCGAGGTGTCGCCTGCTGCAGCCCTGGCTGCTCGCTCCGCGACCATCAATGAATCGTACGCGCGCGGCCCGATGACCTTCGCCACGGCGAGAGATGTGCTGTCGGGCAGATGCAGAAGGCGCGCACTCACGCCAACGAGATTCATTGGATCGACATAATCGTCAAGCGTGAGCCGGACCTGCATGCTGTCGCGGGGTTCTGCGCGCACGAGCCGAGCGGGCGTCGTGTCGCGCGGCAACATAGTCAGCGTGAGCAGCACAGTGTCGCGCACCGATGCAAGCGAAGCCGCCGTGTCTACCTGCAGTTCCTGCAGATCGACCTTCTTGTTTCGATTCTGGTCTACGTACGCGTGCATGCCGTTCGGGCCGGGCGCGAGATATCGCAATGCGAAAAAACCTGCCGAGTCACTGACCGTCACGTACACTGTGGAATCGGCACCAGCACGGCGCACGGCTTCGATGCGCGCATCCGGCACCGTCCTGTTTGTGAGGCGCGAGATCAGCAGGCCAGCAATTGCAGTCGGAGGAATCGTGGGGCCTGTCGAGAACACG
>JBBQYT010000574.1:0-1914 GCA_038208385.1 Longimicrobiales bacterium
TCGGCGAGCGCGCACAGCTCGAGACCGAGGCGTATGCCACTGCACTGGGCATGGCGTTCGAGTATGCGTTCCGCGATCGCAAGCTTACCGACGTGCAGGACATCATCAACCGCGCTGTGATCCAGCGTCGCGAGCAGGACTACGATGTCATAGTTTATGGACCCGATGGCGATGTGCTGTTCAGCTCGGACTCGCTGAAGCGCACTGAGCCCGCGCCGTTCGACTCCGTGATGAAGATCTTCCGTAGTGCAACGCCAGTGAGCTTTCAGCGTACAATGCAGCAGCGCCGCGTCTACTCTGTGTTGCGACCGATTCGCAGTCCAAAAAAGAAAGTCGTCGGCGTGTTCGAAGTGGCAGAGCCTCTGTCATTTGTGGAAGCACAAAAGACGCAGGGTCGACAGCGATTCCTGACGTACGCAGGCGTGCTGGTGCTCGGTGTGACGGTCATGATCCTGCTCCTCGTCCGGCGCCTGATCGGACGGCCGCTGCAACAATTCGTGACTGCAGTCCGCGCATATGGCCGTGGCGAGCTCGAGCATCGCGTCACCGAACAACAGGGTGGTGGCGAGCTCGATGTGCTCGCGCGCGAGTTCAATCGCATGGCTGACAACCTCGCCACGGCACGCGCAAACCTCGTGAGTGAAACCGAAGAACGCATTACTCTCGAGCGGCGCTTCCGCGAAACCGAAAAGCTCGCAGCTCTCGGCAACCTCGCCGCGGGGCTGGGGCACGAGATCGCTGCGCCACTCAACGTCGTTGCCGGCCGCGCCGAAATGCTCCTCAAAAAGGACCTCGCTCCGGAAGGGCGCGAGCGACACCTGCGCATCATTGTCGACCAGATCGGCCGCATCACAACCATCATTCGTGATCTGCTGGACTTTGCACGTCGTCGCGAAGCGCGCATTCGCCCGGCGGACTTGCAGGCTGTAATCGACGGCGCAGTGCAGCTCGTCGAAACGGAGCTTCAGCGCGGCGGCGTGACGCTCGTGCGGAGCGAAGAGCAGGCGTGGGTGCAGGGCGATCCACACCTGCTGCACCAGGTGTTTGTGAACCTGTTAATGAACTCGAGCCAGGCACTGCGCGCTGCCGAGCCGCCGCGCCAGATCATGCTGCGCATCGCAAGCACACAAAACGGGAATGGCGACCGTTCGAATGGCGCGTCAAACGACGGATTCGTGCACATCGAAGTGGAAGACAACGGCCCCGGTATTCCAGCAGAGATTCTGCCTCACGTGTTCGAGCCGTTCTTTACGACAAAAACTGCAGGCGAAGGAACCGGCCTCGGTCTCGCTGTCGTCAAGAGCATTCTCGAAGAGCATGGTGGCGGTGTAGAAGTTGAAAATCGTCCGGGCGGCGGCGTGCTGTTCCGACTCACAATACCGGCCGCAATGGCTCCGGAGGCACCGCGTGTCTGAACGTATCATCGTCGTCGAAGATGATGACGACCTGCGCACATTCCTCATTGAGGTTCTCGAGGATGCAGGCTATGAGACGACTGCGCATTCGACTGCCGATGAAGCACTGCGCAAGCTGACGGCAGAAACAAACGCCGACCTCGTCGTCACAGATCTTATCATGCCGGGCATGCGCGGCCACGACCTGTTGTCGGAGCTGCGTTCGCGACGGCCCGAGCTGAACGTCATCATCATCACTGCTTTCGGCTCGATCGATTCCGCCATCGAGATGGTCAAGTCCGGCGCGTACGACTACCTGACAAAACCTTTCAGCACGGACGATTTCCTGTTATCCGTGCAGCGCGCGCTCGGTGACAGCAGACTGCGCCGTGAAATCGCAGTCCTGTCGCGCCAACCCGCGAACTCGCCGCCCGGATTCATTGCCGCGAGCCGGCCCATGCAGGACCTGTTTCGCGTGCTCGCGCGCGCCGCACAATCACGACATCCAGTCCTCATCACC
>JBBQYT010000575.1:0-1908 GCA_038208385.1 Longimicrobiales bacterium
ACGCGCCGGGTTTGTGATCGGCACCGGCACCCTGCCAATGAGTGCGTTCACCGGATCCGTGCCTGTCACGATCTTCGTGAGATCGTAGATGTACGCGTCGGGCGATTGTGTCGTCGCAAACAGAAGGTTGCGTCCATCCGAGTGTTTGTAGGTAAACACTTCGTGGATGCCGCCGAGCATTTCCGGGAAGCGGATGCGGGCGACTTCCTTGATCTTCGAGGCATCCGGCAGTCCGGTCACATCGAAGATGATCGCGCCGAGATCCGCGTCAGGTCCGCCCTGCGCAAACTCGAAGCACTCGATGAAGTAGTACCGGCTGTTGATCTTCGCGTAGTGCCCGCCGACCGCTCCGCTGCCGCGATGCAGTGCCGCATTGTCGATCGTCCAGCGATACAGCAGCTTCGGCTTCTTCGGATCTGCGATGCTGATGAAGTCGATGCCAGCATCAGTCAGACGACGACCGACATACACAAACGGCCGTGACAGCTCCTGCTCCATCTCGAGGTCCGCATGGCTCGAGTGCGGTCCAGGCAGGGTGAGATGCGAGACAACCGTCATGTTCGAGCTGCGGTTTGCACCAGGCGCGTACTGCGCCCCCTTCGACGGCGGCTGGTTCTGCGCCCTAAGTACCACTGGCGCGAGCGCAAGCGTCGCGCACGCGAAAACGGCAATGCTGCGTTTCCTCAACGTCATGGCGCCTCTGCTTTCACATTTTGCTTGGATGAGTGGCCCCGGAGAGTGGTGGCCGCCCTCATAATGCGTCTTTGTGAGGGTTACTTCAAGGCACGCGTCAAATTCTTTACGGCGGGCAGGCGTTTACGCCTGCGCTTGCCCGAAGTGGCAGTTGCGGTCATTCGGACGAGTCGGGGGTGTCCGTCAAACTTTCACGCAGTATCGCATCAATCGCTTCGAGCCGTTTCCGCTCGGTTCGCATCTCCAGCAGGGCCTGCTGCCATGGCGTGTTGACCTCCATTGCGGCCGCGAGCTGGAAGGATACATCCCGTGAGGTGTCGACGGCGGGTGCGCGCGGGGCGCCGCGCAGGCGTTCGAGGACGGCTGCAAACAGGTTCACGGATGCGCGCCGGCGTGCGGCCATCTCGTAGAGCCGTTCACCATCGTCTTCGAGGTCCTCGACGAGCGCTTCGTGATACAGTGATTCGGATTCGATTCCATCCACGACGGTGAAGCGCTCGAGGCCAATCACTACGACCAGCGAGCGGCCGTCGGGCAGTGGCTGGAACTGGTCGATCTGCGCAATGCAGCCGGTGCCGCCTTCGTCGAAGCTGTATTCGCCGGCTGCGGCTGCATTGCGGTACAGGAGTCCGAAGAGCTTGTCTGTCTCGAGGCAGCGCGCCGCCATCTGGCGGTAGCGTGGCTCGAAGATGTGCAACGGCATGTGCGCGCCGGGAAACAGCACTGTGGGCAAAACGAATAGCGGGAGTCTGCGCATTCCGTCCTCGTGGCACCGTGAGCTGCGAACATCACGTTAGCTACGCCGCGCGTATTTTGTCGAGAACGTCCCGAACTTTCCAGAGCAGCTCTGCGGGAGTGAACGGTTTTTCGAGGTAGTTGCTGCGATCTGCGATCACGCCGTGGTGCAGCACTGCGTCCGTCGTGTAGCCGGACATGAATACCACGCGCGCCTCGGGACGTCGCTCCGCAAGCGCGTCCGCAAGGTCGCGCCCCGTCATGCGCGACATGATGACGTCCGTCAGGACCACGTGGATCGGGCCCGCGTGGGCAGAGCAGAGAACGATCGCATCTTCGCCACTCGACGCCTGCAGCACGCTGTAACCGTTTCTTTCCAGCGTGCGGCGGCAGAGCGAGCGCACCGCCTCATCGTCCTCCACGACCATCACGGTTTCAGTGCCATGGATTTCGGGATCGCGCAGCGTGGCCGTGCCCGAC
>JBBQYT010000576.1:0-1908 GCA_038208385.1 Longimicrobiales bacterium
GACCCATCTCCTGGACCGTCATCCGATCGGACTCGGCATCCAGCTTTTTCCAGTAGTCGATGATCTGCGTGTAGTTGACGAGCTTGTAGTCGTCGCCAATGTCGAAGCCAAACTGCTCGCGTGGGCTCGTGACCCGCGTCTGCGCCTGCAGCCCGCCGGCCACGCGGAGGGCGAGGAGGGCGGCACACAGCGTCGGACGCATGATGGTCCTGAACATCTTGTCGGTCCTGTTGAGGGCAATGTTTCGGAAAACGAATAGCGGCAGGAAGTTGGTCCAGTCTACATACGGCGGGGCGAGCCTCGCAAGCGGCGCGAAGTTGCACGCCGATTGAACCAGCCCTCTGGCGGGCGCAGCCACGACGTCCAATTGTTCAGCGCTACTCAACCTTCAGCGATAGCGATATCTATGCGACGCCCGACATTGCTCCTGCTGGCCGTCCTGATTGCTCCGGCGTGCGCCGGTCGTTCCTCCGGGACTACCGGCGCAGGCGCTCAACAAATCGCTACTGGCGAGTTCATCAGTTTTGATGGTCGTAAAGTCGGTGAAGCACGGCTCACCCAGACGGCAAACGGCGTACATGTCCATGCGGAATTCGCCAGCATCGCACCAGGCGTGCACGGACTGCACATCCACGCCGTCGGTTTATGCGATGCACCCGGCTTTACTACCGCAAGCGGACACTTCAATCCGGCCACGAAAAAGCACGGATTCAAGAATCCCGAAGGCCACCACGCGGGTGATCTGCCGAACGTGAGCATTCCATTGTCTGGCGGCGCGCGCGTCGATACGACGACAACGGATGTCACACTCGCAGCGGGTGCCGGAAGCCTGCTCGATGCGGACGGATCCGCGCTCGTGCTGCACGATTCGCCAGACGACTACGCAACAGACCCGTCCGGCAATTCAGGCCGCCGCATTGCGTGCGCAGTCATCAAGGCAGTTCCCTGACCCCGTAGCCATCGCCAACAACAACACCACGCGAGGACAATTTGAGTGTAGTGCGCTCGCTTCTACTGAGAGCATCCGAGAGTCGCCGCATGCGCGAGGCGTTTCCCAAATACGCGTTCATGCGGCGCGCTGCGATGCGGTTCATGCCGGGCGAAGACCTCGAGGATGCATTGCGCGCGGGTCAGGCACTTGCCGTGCAGAAAATGGGCGTGATCTACACGCGTCTCGGCGAGAACGTGCTCGACCTGAATGCTGCGCGCGAAGTCGCTGACCATTACATCGGCGCGCTCGGCCGCATTGCCGACCTGAAGCTCGATGCACAGGTCTCTGTAAAGCTCACACAGCTGGGACTCGACATCTCGAAAGACGCGTGCGAAGCCAACCTGCGCTCTGTTGTCGAACGGGCAGCAACACTCGGCAACATGATCTGGATCGACATGGAGCAGAGCGCGCTCGTCGATGCGACACTGGACATCTTCACGAAAGTACGCGCAGATCACGCTAACGTTGGCGTGTGTCTGCAAGCATACCTCCGCCGCACTGACACAGACCTCGCCGCGCTGATGCCGCTGAAGCCCGCAATCAGACTTGTCAAAGGCGCATACTCGGAGCCGCCCACCGTCGCATTCCCCGATAAAAGCGATGTCGATGCGCGCTACCTGAAAATTGCGCTGCAGCTGCTCGAGGCCACGCGTACCGGAGACGCGCTTGCCGCAATCGCCACGCACGACCCTGCATTGATCAGGCAGGTATCAGAAGGCGCTGCGACTATGCAGCTGCTGCGCAGTGAAGTCGAGTTTGCAATGCTGTACGGCATCAGACGCGATGAGCAGCAGCGCCTGGCCGGCGAGGGGTACGGAGTGCGCGTGCTGATCAGCTACGGCACGCACTGGTATCCGTGGTTCATGCGGCGGCTGGCCGAGCGCCCTGCAAACGTCCTCTTCGTCCTCAAAAACCTC
>JBBQYT010000577.1:0-1905 GCA_038208385.1 Longimicrobiales bacterium
GAGGGTCCGGTCGGGATTGTATTTGTGGAGGAAGTAGCCTTCCTTCTTGATGAGCGTGCCGACGAAGTTGAAGAAATTGCGCGAGATTGCGACGTATCCTGCGCGGCTGAACGCATCGGCGACGAGCGCGCCATCGCGCGGCCACATGTAGCTGTACGTGTCGCGCGCAAAGTGCGTGATGTCCGAATCTGCAGCGGCGATGATGGCGCCATCGGGATCCACGTGAATGCGCATCATCAGCAGGCTGACTTTGTACATGCGGATCAAATCGCTCGACAGTCCGGCGAAGTCGAGGTCGTGTTTCTTGAGCCACAGGCGCCAGTAGGCTGCAGTCCGATTGATGAGCGCATCAGGGCCGACGCGTCGAATGATCTCATCGATCTCGAGCAGCTGGCCGTAGCGCTCACACGCGGCCATCCAGTAGTACGCCGTCGCTTCGCTCTTCGCTTTCACATCGAAGTGCAGGACGACAGTCGAATCGACGGAGCCCTGCGCGATTGGATTGCCGCTCAGCGTGCCATCACCTTCCGCATCACGCCACGTGCCTTCCGCACCCGCAATGCGCTTCTTACCGGTTGCAAAACCCGACATGCGATACGCTGGCGCGACACCTCCACCAATCAGGAAATAGCGATCGCGCTTGTAGTGGATGATGGAGTGGATTTCCGGATCGTAGAGTGCGGTATCGCCGACTTCAGTGCCGCCGATGTAGAAGTCCTGGTGCATGAAGACGCGCACTTCGCGGTCCTGGCCGCGCAGGTCGCGGACCGTGATTTCGCGGAGGAAGACATCGAGCTCGAAGTCGACGGCATCGCGGAGCAGGATCTCGAGGCCAAGCTGTGCATGACGGAGCGTCGTGTGCCCGACCAGCGTGCCGTTCTCGTAAGCGATCGTGATGTCCCAGCCGTTGTCGGTCCAATGCGTTGCGCCATCGACCCACACGCCAAAACGAAACGGATGACCTTCGGTGTGGTTTTCGATGCCGAGATGCGGAAAGTAGATGTCGCGGATCCAATAGCGGTCGTCGAAGTTGACCATGTACCGACCGTTGCCGAGAACGAGCGAGCGGGCCATGAGCTAGACGCCTGGGTGAATCAGAAGTCGACTCCCCACGGATAATTGCGGTCGAAGGCGTCCTCGAAATCGAAGAGACCCTTGAAGTCATCCGGGCCGTCTTCATCCTGCTTGATGAGGATGCCGCAGTCGACGAGCGCAAAGACGAGCTCTCCTACATCTGCAGTCGAACGAATCCCCCAGTGCTCGAGCACCGTACGCGCCATCGGACCAAAACGCTGAATCGCGAGATCGCGCACGCCTTCGGCAAGCTCGCGCCCACTGATGTGACGCGGCTCCGTCATGTGTTCGAGAACGTGATGCAGCGCAGACAGGACAAAGACGTACGCCGTCTCCTGGAAACGGGGATGCCGTTCCCGGAGGCGGTCCATGATTTCGTCATCCAGGATGATGCTGTTCATGCCACGCTTGTTTCGGTTGACACTGTGAGCGCCGGCCTGCGGTCACCGGTCTGCCCGGTAAGGCGGATCTGCCCGTGCCCGGCATACTGACCGCCTCCACGAAGAGAATCTGGCCTCCAACGGGCGCATACGCCAGAGCGGTAACCGTGCCGATCTCGTTCTCGCGGCCCGCTAATTCCGCATCAAAGCGGGGCTTCCCGGCGTGCTCGCCGCGGTTGTCGGAATCGATCCGAATGCGTTGTGCGGCAGGGTCTCCGCTTCCGTCATGATGCTCCTTGTAGATGCAAAAAGGCCGGCTCACGGAAAGCCGGCCTTTTTGCATTGCAAGTTTGAGGCTGCCTCAGGAATAAAGTCCCGGATAGAGCGGAAATGCATTGCACAGCCCGGTGACGTTCGCCCGCACGTCGCTGACGCGAGCGGTGTCATCCAC
>JBBQYT010000578.1:0-1872 GCA_038208385.1 Longimicrobiales bacterium
ATATCAGGGATTGATCGCGCCACTGGTGCACGTACTTGTTGTTCAGGACGATCCACACGTCGTCGTACGCATAGCCATTGTGGATTGAGTTTGCATAGACCAGCGCGGCGGCGAGTGCAACTGCGAGCACTGCAAGCCAGCGTGGCATGGCTACATCATCGTGCATTGGGCGTCGTCGCTTTCAACGAAGGTGTGAGCACGCTTTGCATGCGACGGAGCATCTCATCTTTCGGGTCGATGCGTAGCCCTGTACGCATTGCAGTGATTGCACGCGCAGTGTCCCCGAGATCGAGAGATGTGCCTGCCAACAGCCGCTGAATGGCGAGGTTGTTGGGCCAGCGTTGTGCACCAAACGCTGCGAGCTTTTCGCCATCGACCAGGCGATGCTGCATGACGGCGAGGCCCGCCGCTTCCGCAATCAAACCCTCACGCAACGGCCACAATCGCACGGCTTCATTGTATTGCCTGCCGGACTCCGCAATGTCACCCGCGACGCGTGCCTCGCGCGCCATATGCCAGTGCGCACGAAACGCATCCGGCCTGTCGCGACGCAATGCGAAGAAGATGCTATTTGTCGAATCCCACTCCGGAATCCGAACGATGTCGCGCACAGCGAACGCTGCGAGGATAGCAACGCCTGCGACCAGGACGACGCGCTCGAGCGCGGCATTCTGCACTGCGAGCAGTGCGGTAGCGGCAGCGCTGGCTGCGATCGCGACGGAAAACATCGGCATGTACAGCGTTCGCTCCGCGACGACAATCCCGATCGTGAAGATGAGATTCGAGACGGGCAGGATCGTCAGTGCGAACCAGAGGAGTGCGAGCGCAGTGCGGCGGTACCCGCGCACAGCAGCGACAATGCCACCGACTACCGTCGATAACAGGATGAAGACACCGAGAAGAATGCCGGCAGTCCAACCATCAGCGGGCATGATGATGCGCGGCCCGTAGTCGGCCAGGAGCGTGCGTGGAAAGAAGGCGAGGCGCACGTAATGCGGCCAGGCCTGAAAAGCAGTCAGTAGCCTGTCGGCACGGCCATCCATCCCTTCGAACACGGGATCGACCGCAGTTGGGCCAAAGCGATTGAGCACGGCAAAGCGCGCGGCGACGTACATCAAAAACATGAGACCGAATGAGACGACGAGCAGCTTCTCGCGCGACACGTATGCGGCGATACTGCGCCGGTCGAGCGAAAGCCTTTCGGTCGCGAAATCGAGCAGGACGAGCAGCGGACCCAGCATCGCCGAGCTTTCCTTTGCGAGCAATGCGCACGCAAAGAGCACGGTGACCTGCTGAATTGCCCTGCGCGAATCCGTGCGGTCGCGGCGCACCCACAGGATGCATGCGGCAAAGATGAAGACTGCGGCAATCATCTCTGCGCGCCCGACGACGTTGGCGACCGCTTCGACGTGCACGGGGTGGAGCGCAAAGATGAGTGCACCGAACAGCGCGGCTGGCAATGCGAACAGCTCGGTCAGCAGCACGAACGCGAGGGCGCACGCGCCCGAGTTCCAGATTGCGTTGGTGATGTGAAACCAGGTCGGCTGGCCGTTAGAGACAAGCCAGTCGACCATGAACGACAATGTGACGAGCGGGCGGTAGATGCCGAGCTCCGTGCCGAGTCCGCCCCAATAAGGCTTGGTGAAAACCCACAGGATGTGGCTCAGCGATTTTATGCGTGGGTCGTGCGGGATGAGCGCGACGTCGTCGTAGGCGAAGCCGTTCCAGAAGCTGGGCAGATAGACCGCAAATGCGATGAGCGCGACGATGAGGGCGCCATTACGACGAGTGAGCTGAAACCCGGCTGTGCTCACGCGCTTCGCTCCGCTGCGCGCTCTCCAACGCGTTCGCGCTCCGGCTTTCGTCCGCGCG
>JBBQYT010000579.1:0-1829 GCA_038208385.1 Longimicrobiales bacterium
AATGTCTCGAACGTCCGCTCGCGGTCCGGATGTTCACTCGCGAGATATTCGTTCCAGTTCCACCAGCGTCGTACAAACTCGCGGTCGTACAGCTTGTTCGTGATCAGGTAGTTTGCGATCGCGAGGCAGATCGCTGCTTCCGAGCCTGGATACGATGCAACCCAGTGGTCCGCATGCGTCGCCGTGTTGGAGAGGCGCGTATCGAATACGATCAGCTTCGCGCCATTCTTCTTCGCCTCCATCACGCGCTGTGCGTGTGGATTGAAGTAGTGGCCGGCCTCGAGGTGGCTGCTGATCAGCAGGATGACTTTTGCGTTGGCGTGGTCCGGACTCGGGCGGTCGAGACCCATCCAGTAGTGGTAGCCCGCGCGCGCGGCGCTCGAGCAGACGTTCGTGTGCGAGTTGTGACCATCGACACCCCACGCAGCCAGCACCCGCTCCGTAAAGCCATCCTCGCCCGGCCTTCCAACATGATACATGACTTCATTAGGACGGCCTTCGGTGATCGCACGCCGAATGCGCGCACCGATGTCGTCCAGCGCATCATCCCAGCTCACCTCCACCCATTTGCCCTCACCCCGCTGCCCGACGCGCTTCAATGGATGTAGAATGCGATCGGGATCGGTCACCTGGTTGAGCGTCGCGGGACCCTTTGCGCAGTTGCGTCCGCGCGAGCCCGGATGCTCGGGATTTCCCTCGAACTTCCGCACTTGCAGCGTGTCTTTGTCGACGTACGCGAGCAGTCCGCACGCGGACTCGCAGTTGAAGCAGATCGTCGGCACGAGGGCGTAGCGCTTCTCCACGCGCTCGGGCCACGCAGTTGACTCGAGCTCCACCCAGTCGTTCCAGCGTTCCTTCGGCGGAAAGGCGGCGAGGTGAATGCGGGAGGCGCCGGGATAAAAGGTCTCGCCGCGCGCTTCGACATCGGCGCGCGCTGCGGAGACGCGCTCGTTCAGTTTTTTGATGTTCATGCGAGCGGCACCGATTGGCCGGCCTGCACGAATGCATGCTCGTAGAAGAACAGCCCGCCGAGCGCGGGGATGAATGCGAGCGGTCCGAGCTGCAACGCGCCAAGCGCGCTGATCGAGAGTGCAATGCCAATCGCAAACGAAACGCGGTGTTTGCCGCGCACCATCTCGTGCATCGCGAGGCGTGCGTGCGCAGTGCCGTGCGTCATTGTCGTCTCACCGAGAATCATCAGCAGGTGCACGAGTGTCACGCGGCTGATCAGCCAGAGCAATGGTCCGACAGCACTCGGATCGAGTGCGAGGGATACAGGGGCGAGGACTGCAGCGCCCGCGATTACGGTCTGGACGAACAGGTGTGATGGCAGCAGCGGGTTCTGCCAGAGGTCGCGCGCTTTGGCCTGTGCGAAGAGGTACGCGGTATAGATGGAGCACAGCGTCGCCAGGATGATGCCGAGCGGTGCAATCACCGTCGTAACTCCGCCGAACCCTGCGAGTGCTGCGGCAAAATGCACCGCCAGGATCACGGAGTACGCGGCGATGATGTAGGCGCCGCGCACGAGCCAGCTCTTGCGTTGTCCGTGCGTGAAAATCAGGTAGAAACGTTTCGGATGTTCGAGATCGAAGATCAGGATAGCGCCCGTGATCGCGAGAAACAGACCGGCAATTACAGGCACTGCGTACAGCCATGTCCAGCCATCGAATGACAGGAAGCCTGCAAATCCCATCAGTGCCGCGACGAGGTAAGCACCCGATGCAATCGCCTTCGTCCACGTGTACAGGCTGACCCGCCAGTCCCACGGTGCGAAATGTTGCGGCACATCGTAGCTGAGCAGTGCTGCTGCGGAGTTGTTCCACTCCGAG
>JBBQYT010000580.1:0-1782 GCA_038208385.1 Longimicrobiales bacterium
GACGTTTTCCTGCTGGGTTTCGGCGGTTATGTGCGCGAGCAGGTTGCAGTGCACTTCAAGGGACGCATTGCCCTCGCCGTGGACTACAAGGCGGATTTGGTCGAGGACTATGTGCGTCCGGAATTTCCAGTGCACGAATGTCTGGATGACGCACTCGGTGCGATTGCTGCCGCTGATGCGCCGCTCGTCATCATTGCGACGTACCACTCGGACCACGCAGGCGATGCGCTGCGTGTGCTCGATGCAAATCCGCGGGCAAAGGTCTTCATCGAAAAGCCGATGGCTGTGGAGCTTGCGGACGCCGAGATGCTGGCGGCCAGGCGTGCCGAAGGTGCCTGGATCGATGTGGGCTACAATCGCCGCTATGCACCGTTACTGCGTGTGCTGCGTCAGCGTCTCGGGAAGGGTGCGGGCCCCATTGTATTCAGTGCCCTCGTGAAAGAGCTGAAGATTCCGGACACGCACTGGTACCTGTGGCCTACGCAGGGCACGCGGGTTACGGGCAATTCGTGTCACTGGATCGATCTAGCATGTCATTTGATTCAGGCGAATCCGGTCGAGCTGACGATGTTGAACAATTCGGATACTACGTCCCTGTCGATCCTGTTCGCGGACGGGTCTCTCGCTACAATCGTTGCGACGGATAAGGGTGATGACTTGCGCGGTGTACGGGAGACGATCGAAGTGCGCGCAGCGGAAAGCACTTTTCTGCTGGACGATTTTGTGGAGCTCACCCACGAGAGTAATGGGCGACGGCGGCGCATCGCGCGCGTTCGGCGTGACAAGGGGCATGCAGCGATGTATCAGGACCTCAAGCGACGGTGGCTCGCGGGGCATGGGCCGCGCTATCCGCAGCGGGATCTGTTGCGCGTTTCAGAGATCACGTGGCGTGGCGCGCAGATGCTGAGGTCCGGTGAGCGACAGCAGAGATTCGATCTCGCTCCGGCGGGAGTGCGGTGAAGACACGGAATCTTCCCGAACGGCCGGTGGCGACGGTCGTCGCTGTCCCGCAGGAGTCCGGGCATTTGCACTTCACGAGTCGCGTGCTTGCGCGCAATGCGTGGCTCAACCTCGTCGGTCAAACTCTTCCGCTGCTCGCCGCTGTTGTTGCCATCCCGATGGTTCAGCAGCGCCTGGGTCCCGAGCGCTTTGGCATTCTCGCGCTCGCGTGGATGGTGCTCGGCTATTTCAGTGAGCTGGGATTCGGCCGCGCGACGACCAAGCTGGCCGCGGAGGTCGTCGGCCGCGGGCAGGAGCATCGGCTCGCAGCCATCACGTGGGTGACCATCGGCATTCAGGCTGCGTTCGGCATTGCCGGTGGGATCGTGCTTGCTGTCGCGACGCCGTGGCTGGTTGGCGGGCTCATCAAGATTCCGCCAGCGCTCGTGCCCGAAGCGCGCTCCGGGTTCTATCTGCTCGCCTGGATGATTCCCGTGGTGTTGATCTCGAGCTCGTTTCGCGGATTGCTCGAAGCCGCGCAGCGCTTCGACTACGTAAACGCAGTGCGCATTCCGTACAGCGTCGGCACGTTCATGCTTCCGCTTCTGGGATTGATGCTCGGGTTCGGGATTCCCGGCATTTTCGCGCTGCTGCTGGGTGCCCGCGTGCTGATGACGATCGCTTATTACATGCTGGATGTAAAAGTCTTTCCCGTACTGGCAGGATGGCCGCGTGCGGATCGACGCGAGCTCAGGCTGTTGTTCGGTCTCGGCAGCTGGATGACGGTATCGAGCATCGTATCACCGTTGCTCGTGTATCTGGATCGGTTCGTGATCGGTGCTG
>JBBQYT010000581.1:0-1774 GCA_038208385.1 Longimicrobiales bacterium
GGGTGAAACCTTTGCGCAAACCACGCATTGTAGTGCCTCCTGTAACTGGACGATTTTTTGGCTAACCCCACTAGGCGAGGTTGGACGGGCATATTTGCAAAGGGTGGTCCGGAATGGGCCAACTCCTCGTAATTAATTGTGAGGCAGCGAATTACGGCACTTCGTGAATAATATTTGGGGGGTTGAGCAGGGGGGAAATACTTGCATTATGCAAGTCAGCGGCAAGTTGCAGTACTCTCGGTCGATTCGGATTTGAATTTGGTCTACTAAAGCGACGCTATAGGATAATCGCGAGTGGGATGAGCACGGCGTAGCCGAGAATGAGCAGGAGGGGAGCCGCGACGGTCGAGCCGTGCGCCAGCGTGGTGAACCCGATGGCAATGACGGCCAGGGCCGCCACCAGCAGGATCAGATTGATCGTAGAGAATTGCAGCGATGCGGGTGCATGCTGCGCGGTCGCGGTGGTTCGTTTTTGTGCGCTCATCGTGGGAAAATCGTATAAAACGGGGTCTTCGTCAATGTGATGGGGGGTCGCTTGGCTCCGTCGCTTCCGGATTCTGCTCCTGTTCCATCCAGTACGCGGGGTCATCGGGCAGCTCTGTCTCGAGCAGGCGCGCGAACCGGCCCCGGTCGCGCCTCCTCCTGACGGCATAGAGCACGACGATCAAGACGCCGATCATCGCCCACAGGACCAGCGTGTTCGAGAGGATCACAGCCCAGCCGTAGCGCGCGCGCACGGCTTTGCGCCAGTCCCGCTCGAAGATGCCGGTCGTCATGCCGAACGTTGTGCCGAGCGCGTTGTCGAAGCTGCGCGATGACTTCCAGTTTTCGAGGAAGACGCGCAGTCCTCGCTCGCCGGATTGATCGGCTAGAAACTGTACCGCGCTTGCGGACAGCAGGTACGCCACGCGTGCGTCTGTAGCGCCTTCCGGCCATTCGAGTGCGAGCGAGTCGAGCGATGGCGCCTGCTGCCGGACGAACGCGAGCCGAAGGAGCCACGCGGACTCCCAATCGAGACTGCCGGACGCCCACGTCGCGTAGCCTTCATCGAACCAGCGCGGGATGTTGATGGGGGCGAGGTATCGATGGAGACGGATGTGGGCGAGCTCATGGCGCAGGGTGGTGCTCATCATCTCGTCGAACGATCCGCGGCTCGGCTGGTGCAGGGGGAGCACGATGATGTCGGAGTCCGGCAGTGCGACGCCAGCACCCCAGTCGGGTGCGCCGCCGCCCGTGATGGAATCGAATCGCACAGCATCAGGGGCGAGGTAGATGCGAATCGGACGCGCGGTGGTCGTGTCTGGCGGCAGTGATGGCAGCGGCGGAAACGTTCGGATGTTCTCGAGCACGCGTGCGGCCAGGCGTTCGCCGCCCGGCCAGTAGTAGACCGCAATGCCGTCGCTTTTAAGCGATGGAATCTGTCCGTTTGCGTGTGTGCTGACTGTGAGCACGCGTGCGCAGAGGACCAGGATGACGCGCACGAAGGTTCGCGCTGCTGCGTTCATTGCGATAGCGCGCGCTCAGGCGCGCGGATGTCGAGGCATTGAGCTGCGTGTGAGCGGGCCCGCGACCTGGTGCGCGCGCGCTGCCACGGCGGTGGCAACAAGGTCGAGCGACAGGACTGCATTCGCGTACTGCTCGGCGAAGCGCGGCATGCCAAAGATTACGCAGCTGTCTTCATCCTGAGCAATCGAGTATCCGCCGACTTCCTGGATCGCGCGTGCGCCTTCTGCACCGTCCCTGCCCATACCCGTCAGAACAACGCCAACGCTGC
>JBBQYT010000582.1:0-1730 GCA_038208385.1 Longimicrobiales bacterium
GGTCGAGCAATTCCTGTTCGGTGTGCCGCGTCAACACCTGCGTGATCCACTGCGAAATCTGCCGCATCTCGGCTTCTTTCATTCCGCGCGTCGTGAGTGCGGCCGTGCCGATGCGCACGCCGGACGTCACGAATGGCGAGCGCGTTTCACCTGGCACCGTATTCTTGTTGACGGTGATGAGTGCGCGCCCAAGTGCTTCTTCAGCCGCTTTGCCGGTTGTCTCCGTGCCGAGCAGGTTCAACAGAATCAGATGGTTGTCGGTGCCGCCGCTTACGAGCCTGAAGCCGCGCTCCATGAGCGCGTTGCCGAGTGCCTGAGCGTTCGCGACGATCTGGTGTGCGTACGCGGTGAAGCCCGGTTCCAGCGCTTCCTTGAATGCGACGGCCTTTGCGGCGATGATGTGCATCAGTGGTCCGCCCTGCAGTCCCGGAAAAACCTGCTTGTCGATGGGCTTGCCCCACGTCTCCAGCGATCTGGAGATGACGAAGCCGCTGCGCGGACCGCGCAATGTCTTGTGTGCAGTGGACGTCACGATGTCCGCATGCGGCACCGGACTCGGGTGCGTGCCGCCCGCAACGAGACCTGCTATGTGCGCCATGTCGACAATGAAAATCGCTCCGACTTCGCGCGCGATTTCAGCGAACGCCGGAAAGTCGATCGTGCGCGGATATGCGCTCGCGCCGGCGACGATCACCTTGGGCTTTTCGCGACGTGCAAGATCTCGCACCTGATCGTAATCAATGCGCTGGTCATCATCGCGCACGCCGTAGGGAACGATCCTGTACAAACGACCGCTGAAGTTCACCGGCGAGCCATGCGTAAGGTGTCCGCCCTGGCTCAGGTTCATGCCGAGGAGTGTGTCGCCGGGATTCATGGTGGCGAAATACGCGGCCATGTTGGCTTGCGCGCCCGAATGCGGCTGGACGTTGGCGTACTCAGCGCCAAAGAGCTTTTTGCAGCGATCGATGGCGAGCTGCTCTGCGACATCGACCCACTCGCAGCCGCCGTAGTAGCGCTTGCCGGGATAGCCCTCGGCATACTTGTTCGTGAGCACGGAGCCGGCGGCTTCGAGGACGGCTTTCGAGACGAAGTTTTCGCTCGCAATCAGCTCGAGGTTGTCATTCTGGCGCGCCCACTCGTGGCGGATTGCATCGAACAGCTCGGGATCTTCGCGGCGTAGCTCATCCATGTGCGTGGCTCAAACCCATGTGCGGTGAAGTTTGCCAACTTTTTCGATGCGCTGTTCGGCGAGACGGTCCGCCGCCGCATACGTAGGAATTCCCTGCTTTTTCGCGAGCTCGAACAGCTGCAGCAGTGTGTCGTAGATCTCGCCGGCTTTGCGCTTCGAGCGCTCAGCAGTCCAGCCGTTCAGCTCGCCATACACGTTGATCAGACCACCGCCATTGATGACGTAGTCCGGAGCGTACAGGATGTTGCGCTTCTCGAGCTCGTCGCCGTGACGCTCTTCCGCGAGCTGGTTGTTCGCCGCGCCGGCAATGATCTCGAACTTGAATTGCGGCAGCGTCTCATCGTTTATGACCGCGCCGAGTGCGCACGGCGCGAACACCTGTGCATCGACACCGTAGATGCGATCCGGAGCAACCGCTTCTGCACCGAACTCGTTGACGACACGCTTCACGCGGTCGGGGTCGATGTCCGTCACGATCAGCTTTGCGCCTTCATTGGCAAGGTCCTTACAGAGGTAGTAGCCCACATGGCCAGTGCCCTGC
>JBBQYT010000583.1:0-1730 GCA_038208385.1 Longimicrobiales bacterium
CGGTGGGGCAGCTCCATGACGGCTGCCACATCGTTGCACCTTCATCCGCGCCCTGCTGCACGAGCTGCTGGATCTTCTCGAGCTGCACCGGTGCGATGATGGCGCCGATGTCTACGCTCTTGTCAAGCGGATCGCCGACACGGAGCGTTTCCATTCGTGCGCGGAGCTTTTGAACGAGCCGTTCTGCAATGCCTTCCTGCGCGAGAATGCGCGAGCCCGCGCAACAGACCTGTCCCTGGTTGAACCAGATCGCATCGACAACACCTTCGACAACGCTGTCGAGATCTGCATCTTCGTAAACGATGAACGGCGACTTGCCGCCAAGCTCGAGCGAAAGCTTCTTGCCGGTGCCGGCCGTGGCAACGCGGATGATGCGGCCGACATCCGTGGAGCCCGTGAACGCGATCTTCTGGACGTCCGAATGCTCAACGAGCAGTGCTCCCGTTCGGCCATCGCCTGTGATGATGTTTACAACGCCGGGCGGAAGCCCCGCTTCCTCGCAGATCTCGGCAAACAACAAAGCTGTAAGCGACGTGAACTCGGCCGGTTTCAGCACGACGGTATTACCGCATGCGAGTGCCGGCGCAATTTTCCACGCGAGCATCAGCAGCGGGAAATTCCACGGGATGATCTGGCCAACGACGCCAACGGGACCGTGGTCGGGCATTTCCTTCTCGAGCAGCTGCGCCCAACCGGCGTGGTGATAGAAGTGCCGTGCGACGAGCGGAATGTCGATGTCGCGCGACTCGCGGATAGGCTTGCCGTTGTCCATGGTCTCGACCACGGCAAGCAGGCGCGAATGTTTCTGCACCAGTCGTGCGAGCGCGTACATGTAGCGAGCGCGACCGTGTCCGCCGAGCGCCTGCCAATCCTTCAGCGCATCGTTCGCGGCTTTGACGGCGGCGTTCACGTCCTTTGCGCCGGCCTGCGCGATCACGGCGATCGGCGCCGCAGTCGCAGGATTCGTCGTCTCGAAATATTCATGTTCCGCGGGAGCACGCCACGCACCGCCGATGAACAACCCGAACTTGCGCTTGTGATCATCCAGCCAGCGAAGTGCGGGCGCCGCGCTCTCGGGCGCGGGACCATACTCGAGGGTCTCGAAAATTTCCGCAACGCTCACTCGGTAGTCCTCCGTCAAGCCATCGGGTGGCGGAATGAGGCCGAGTAGCGGCCCGTCACGTGATGCTCGAGCTGACGCTCGATATCGCCGAGCAGCGCGCTCGCACCGAACCGGAACAGCTCGGAACGAACCCACTCGGTGCCGAGCTCTTCCTTCATGAGCAGCATCCATTCGAGCGCCTGCTTTGCTGTGCGCACACCGCCTGCAGGCTTGAAGCCGACGCGCACACCGGCGCGCTCGTGGTATTCGCGAATCATGCGCGCCATCACGAGACTCACGGGCATCGTCGCATTGACGCCTTCCTTGCCCGTCGAGGTCTTGATGAAGTCTGCGCCGGCCATCATGCACACGAGACTCGCACGCGCGACATTGCGCATTGTCGCAAGCTCGCCGGTGGCGAGAATGGCCTTCACGTGAGCCGGACCACATGCTTCGCGAAATGCGCGCATCTCATCGTACAACGCTTCCCAATTGCCGGTCAGCACGTGGGTGCGCGTGATGACGATGTCGATTTCCTGCGCGCCGGCAGCGGTGGAAGCTTCGATTTCAGCAATGCGCTGCGGCAACGGACTTAGGCCCGCAGGAAATCCGGTGGACACCGCAGCGA
>JBBQYT010000584.1:0-1712 GCA_038208385.1 Longimicrobiales bacterium
AATGCTGCCGGTGCGTGTGACATCCACACGCACCGGCAGATTGTTCGTTAGAGACCGGCTGGAATCGTGCAACCTGACGGTGCCGGGTTGCGCGGTACGCACTCGTCGAGACCGAGCGCGAGGTACGGGAAGATCTTGTGAGTGGGGAGCAGGCGCTCGAGCTCACCGAGCTTGTTATAGCGACGCATGTCCGCCAGGCGATGACCACCCTCCCACGTGAGCGAGAACCACCGGTTGTACAGGAGCTCGTTCAACAACGCCGGATCGCCCGGGTCCGTTGCGATCGCTGGCAGCTTGCCCGACGTCGTACGAACGAAATTGATGTCGGTGAGAGCTGCAGCGCGATTGCCCGACTGGAAATTCGCTTCCGCACGAATCAGGAACAGCTCTTCGTTACGGATGATCGGAATCGGCGTCGACGCAGTCGGATACAACGGCAGGAAGCAGGCGTTGACTGTCATGCCGCCACTTGCCAGCTTCGGCGTGAAATCCAGCACCTTGTCCGTGTAACGCTGGTCGACGTTGCCGTTCGCCTGCTTCTGGGCCTTGTCCTTCATGCCCGGAATCACGAACAGCTGACGGCACGTCGGGTCATAGAGCGGATTGGCCTTGTCACCCGACGCCGTTGAATACGTGTCATACGCGCCGAGCTTGAGCGATGCTGCCGGATCGATGAACGATGCGCTGACCGCTGTCAAAGCACCGGCCCAATCCTTTTGATACAGCGCGTTCTGCGCACGCAGCGCCCGGTTGAACTTCCGGAAATTCGCCGGTGTGTTGAAGGACGCCATTCCAGATGGCATGGTGAACGGGAATGTCGCGCTGCCCGCTGCGAGTGCTGTGCTGCCATCGTCCAGGAGCTTCGAGATGCGTGCGAGCACCTGGTCGACGGTTGCAACCGCCGGAATCGGATCGGTCGGCTGGATGTCGACATCGATCGGCACACCGGACTGATAGAACGACACGTACAGGCGATGGAAAGCGAGCGCCTGCATCGTGAGTGCGAAGCCACGCACGGAGTTCTTCTGCGCATCCGTCAACCCCTGCACCTTGTCGAGTGCATGAATCAAAACGTTTGCCTGTTTGATAACTCGGTACGCCACGGGATAGCCGGCATAGTTCGCCTCGCCCTGCGCGAGAACCAGAAGCCGGTCGATCGGGTGTTGCGGGTTGCTGGGGTCGAGCTCGACGCCTTCGCGGCCGAACTCGCCGGACGACACGACGAACGACTGGAGAAACGATGTGTTGAAGTCGCGTGATGCGCCGAGCACGCCGACTGCCGCCGTTGAGATGGCGGCAGGCGTTGGCGAGTCCTGCAGATCGTTGATGCTCTGCGCGTTGTAGTTCGGGACATTCAGGTCCGGATTGCAGGCCGCGAGAGCGACGGTGCCCAGGACAATCAAAGCCTTCATCTGTGATTTCATTGTAGTCATCCTCATTAGAACCCAACCTCGGCGCCGAGCCAGAACGTGCGGCTCGGCGGATACGCCCACAGCTCCGACGGATTTCCCTTGGCGATGCCGTTCTCCGGCTGCCAGCGCTGCTCGGGATCCGTGCCCTGGTAAGGCGTCGATGTCCACAGGTTACGACCGCTCGCCGTCAGGCGTACGTTGCGTGCGCCGCCCCACACCTTGTTCATCATGTCGCGCGGCACTTCGAACGAGAGCGTCAATTCACGCAGCTTCCAGTGCGAAGCATCCTGCACATAAATG
>JBBQYT010000585.1:0-1698 GCA_038208385.1 Longimicrobiales bacterium
ATCGCAGGCGCGATGCCAGACCAATCAGCGTGTCTGCTTCATCCGCGCTCGATACCAGGTCCCGCAGGTTGCTGTCGGGCTCAGCGCGAAACGCACGTTGTGCCGCGCGATTCGAATAAATAATCTTGCCGCGCACGTCGAACGTGAATACGGGCGCGCCGAGCTCGAAAAGAATTCCGGTAGCGGTCACCTGGCAACTCCCGCCTCGTTACGACGAGGACGTCCTGAGATTGGGTGAGCGGCTCCGTCCAGCAAGGGTGCAACGCTTTGCACCAATGCCTGCCGCCAGATCGCATCGATTACACTGCCTGTCTCGTGCACCGCGCGAATCACACACTCGTCGAAGGCCACGCCACCAAGCGCAGTAACGCGCTCGATGGACTTGCTCATCGCCTGGTGGATGCCGGCTGTCGGAATCAAGTCCACTGCCGCGTGATCCAGTGCATCTGCAACCGCAAGGACCATCGAGCCGAGCGGAATGTCAGGACCGATCAACGCATCGGGGCCGCCCGCGCCATCCCAACGCTCGCACGAGCTCCGAATGAATCCGATCGGCGCCTGCGGGAAACCAAGATTCGTCAACAAACGGGCGCTGCGCATGGCCAGACCAACACGATCCGGCTCCTCGCTCATCAGCTGTGTAGCCGACGGCATGCCCGTGCCAATGTCTTCCGGAACATCATCAATCAAACGACCAACCTCGTGCGCCCGTGATGCGAGATCGATCGCGCCGCGCTCTGCTGTGCTGATCGACCGCGACAACGCCACCGTCAGCGCTCCCGCGATTTGTGCAACACGGTCACCGTGACCCGCTCCAGCACCGGAACGGTCATCCGCAATTGCCAACCAGGCATTCGGCAAAATTCCACCCAGCGCGGG
Source organism: Longimicrobiales bacterium (assembly GCA_038208385.1). GTDB lineage: Bacteria > Gemmatimonadota > Gemmatimonadetes > Longimicrobiales > RSA9 > JBBQYT01. The sequence goes on from JBBQYT010000585.1 coordinate 880, forward strand.
CTCTTCCTGCAATGCATCGGCATCCGCCTTTGCAATCGCACGCGCTGCCTCGAGCAGCTCCAGACGCGACAGCGTCGGATTGATCGCTGCATCCAGCTCGAACAGCTCAAACGGCTTCAACAGGTAACCGGCAACGCCGCGCCGCAGTGCAACACGCGCCGTCGCTTCATCGCGATCGCCCGTGACCAATACGATCTGCTGCGTCGGCCACCGCGCCTGCATCAGCCTCGCCAACTCAATGCCGGAGAGACGCGGCAAGTGCACATCCGCCAACACAATGTCATACGGTGAGCACGCCGCAGGAGACGTCGCGACGATATCCGCCATCACACTCTCTGCATCAGCGAAATCACGTACCTCGAATGACCGCCGACGGAAATGCCGGACAATGACGCCACGAAGCGCCTCATCGTCCTCGACAACGAGGATGCGACGAACCCTGGGACTGCTGACGGGCAAGGCCATGTCGACTCTCCTTCAACGGTTGCATTCGGGCTTCGTCGCCCGCTTTCGAGATAGTGCGTATTGATCTACTACTTCCTTTAGCGAGGGCCGTACCGCGCGCGGTTTGCTGCGAATATCGTTGTGCAGCAATGAGTTACGAACGACATACAGGTCGGTATACGGAGCTGCAGGGATCGGAAGTTTGTACAGGATATAGGCAGTCGAGCGGAAACTCGTTGGGGCAGAACAAGAAGGCGAATTTGTCAGAAATCCGGACGGTGTCGATTTTACGGGCAGTTCAACCGATCTCGTACATCCTTTCGCGCGCGCCATAATGCCGCAGGAGTAAATCTTTTATCAGCACGTTGGCAGAAT
>JBBQYT010000586.1:0-1649 GCA_038208385.1 Longimicrobiales bacterium
AGCCATGGGCCGGACGATTCATACTCGTCGGTACCGGCGCCATACTGCCGCTCGCGTACTTCATTCGCGACATTCCGCTCGTCACGCGCGCGACACTCAGCAGCTTCAGACAGTTCGATCCGTCCCTCGAAGAAGCATCCGCATCCCTCGGGGCATCATGGTTCACCACGATGCGACGCGTCGCACTGCCGATGGTGATACCCGGACTCGTCGCCGGATCGCTGCTCGCATTCGTGACCGCCCTGGGCGAGTTCGTCGCTTCGATCATTCTCTACACACAACGCACGCGGCCAATCTCCGTCGAAATTCTCTCTCAGCTGCGCGCGTTCGATTTCGGCGCCGCATCAGCGTACGGCGTAATCCTGATCGTGCTGATGGCCGCAGTTTTCCTGTTCGGCCAGCGCGCCGCAGGATCAGAATCGATCGGCCGCGGCGCGGGCTGACCGCTTCAGGGCGATTGGGCTGGCGCAGCCGAAACGGCAGCGGGTGCGTCAGAATTCGTGCGCGGACCGCCGCGCGTTCCATCCCGCAACACCCACACGTACTTCTCCTCACCGCACAACACCACATCGACTACGGCTTTTCCGTCTTTCTCGAAGCTCTGCAAGTCAGGCGTCGAGCGGTAGCACAGCGCGCCAATGCCCGGTACCGGCGGATGATTGTGCGCGGTGCCGACGTAACGATCGTTTGTGCAGGGCTGATAGCGGACGGTGCTGATGTCGGCGGCTTCCATACGAGCCAGCCTGAAGCCATCGATATAAAGTGTTCCGTTCGAGTGGTGACCTTCCAGGCACAAGACAAATTCAACCTGCGTGATGAAGCGATACATGAAGCTCCATCCTTCGAGCACTGCAGGCGCGATAATTACGCGCTGATGGCCATTGGATGCAGCAGTTGCTTCGGCCGGCGCGCTTGCCTTCACCGACCACGTAGAAGCGGTTGACTGAGCCTCGGCGCCAGACATCAAAGCCGGGCCCGATTCGCGCCAGACCCTGCGGCACGCATTGAGCACTATTGCAATCCGTGCACCGTAGCGGCGGCACGTAGTATGTTTGCGCTCACTGACCCGAGAGCCCTCCACCAGAGAAGACACCCCGTATGGACAACACCCGCATTGACGCGTTGCACAAAATGCTCGAGAAAAACCCCACCGACGCACGCGCCCACTTCGGCCTGGCCGCTGAGTACGAAAAAACGCAAGACTGGGAGAACGTCGTGGCGGAGCTGAAAGAGTATCTCGGTGCTTCGGAGGATCAGGGCAATGCGTGGGGCCGGCTGGGCGCGGCGCTGCGCCAGCTCGGCCGCGACGATGAGGCGCAGGCCGCGTACGCACGCGGAGCCGATGCCGCTGCGCGACACGGACATCCGACCATGGCAGCGGAATTCGAGGAACTATTGGAGAACTGGGAGTAACAGAACGAGTGATTCGAATTTCGTCGCATTCAAATCGCCAACTCACGCTTTGCACGCTATAATTCGCCTCATGGATCGCCCAGTATCGTTCGAGCAGGAAGTGATTCCGCACCTCGATGCGGTTTACCGGTTCGCCCTGCGGCTTACCGGCACCCCCGCTGATGCCGAAGACCTCGTCCAGGAGACGTTTCTGCGCGCTTTTCGCGCATGGGACCAGTACACTCCGGGAACCCGCG
>JBBQYT010000587.1:0-1634 GCA_038208385.1 Longimicrobiales bacterium
CCTCCGCAAGCAGACCCCGCATGTCGAACAGCAGCTTTGCGCGTGTAACGGCCTTGATCATGAGGCCCATGACTCCCGCAACCTGCCCGCGCGCGTGGATCAGCCGGATGTCGTGTTTGCGCGTGAGCCTGATGCCAGTAGTTGCGCCCGCAAGAATATCGAACATTGTTGCGAGCAGCGTGGGTCGCTTGTGATAGCGGAGCGATGTCCACGCAATTCCGCGTTCTGCGAGATCGCTCTGCACTTCCTGCGAGCGCTCTGCAGACAGGCGTTTCGGCTCGAATGTGATCAACGTGATCGTGTGCCCAGCTCGCGCCAACCCCTCGAGGTAGCTGAGCACCTGCGTTCTTGTCAGTGGCTCGTCGACACTCTGATAACAGATGTAGAGCGCCGTCATGCAGCTGCTTTCCGCTGCACCACCGAGCGAAGCAGATCGCCGAGCTGCGACGCCCAATCCCTGCCCGAATAGTTCTGCTCGATCGTGCGGCGCCCAGCGCTTCCGAGTCTAACGCGGAGGTCGGCGTCGGACATCAGGAGCCGCGTCCGCGCGATCCATTCCTCGTCTGTATCGACCAGGAAACCATTGACACCGTCTTCGATGTAGTCGGGAATGATGCCGATTCGCGATGCGATCACGGGAATCCCGACGGCCATGTATTGCAGCACCTTTCCATGACAGCGCCAGGGCGTCCAGCCGGTGTTCGGGAACGGCGCAAGACCGATGTCCATCTCGTGCAGGTCGGCCGCCTCGGTTTTAGCGCTCCAGCGCCGCGCGACCGTGCGGTCCCGCAAATCAGCAAACGGTGCCTCGTCGCCGTGTGCGATCACGAGCAGTTTGGCATCGCTCGTGGACAACAGCTCGCGCAGTGGCTGTTCGATCGTCCGCAGGAATGGCAGCGTGCTGTGGCTTCCCGTCCAGCCGAGTGTGACGGGACCATCGCGGCCACTGTTATTGCGTTGCGGATAGTCTTCGAGTGCGATGGTGCTCGGCATCACACGCACATCCGCTGCATAGTTACGCGCATAATCAGCGAGCAAACGATTCCCGACGGTTACCACGGTCGCAAGGCGACAAATTGCTTTCGTCTTGCCAACGGATTTGAGCCTGCTGAAAACACCGTTGGTCGGACTGACGTACGGCAGCCAGATGGGATCATCGAAATCGTAGACGATGGGCACCGATGTGCGCGCGAGCATCCGTTCAATCAACGCCGGGCCGACCAGTGACGCTTCGCGGTACAGGTAAATCAGATCGTAGTCGCCGATGCGGGGCAGCAGCTTTACACGCCGCCCGAGTGCGCCCACCATGAGCCAGCCCTTTTCGAGTACGCGACCACGCTCGTACAACACGGCGTGCAGTGCATCGTCTTCAAAAGAAGCGAAGTCGAACTGAAAGCCCTGCGGCTCGAGATACCTGGCCCACTGCTCGATGCGGAAGCGCTGACCCGGTGACGTGCCGTACAGTGCGGGGGTGAGAACGAGGACCTTCATTGCGCCGTCGCGATGCGTGCTCTCTTTCGCACAGGACCAAAGTAGAACGAGAGCGTTCCCGCGAACGTCGCGGCATCGAGAAGCAGGAGGACGCCGGCACAATAAAGCCAGAGGAATGGGTTGAGCAGCGAGATCGTCGAGAC
>JBBQYT010000588.1:0-1623 GCA_038208385.1 Longimicrobiales bacterium
ATAACGAGCTGCTCGCCAACTCGAAGGTCGGTGATGTCGTGGGCCCGGTCGAGCTCCCGGGTGACATCCCCGGCGCGAACAAGTACGCTGTCGTGAAAGTGCTCAACGTCGCCGACGCAGGCGACTACTCGCTCGATGATCCCGCCGTTCGTACGCAGGTGCGCACACAGCTGCAGCGCCAGAAGATCGTTCAGGATATCGTGAAGGACCTGCGTAAGCGGACGTACGTGGAGGACAGGCTCTAAATCCGACTCGCGGGTGCAATGACGTCAAATTCAGGCCATCCCCTACGACTCGCGATCTCGCTTGGTGACCCGCGTGGCATCGGGCCCGAGGTCGCCAGCGCAGCCGCCCGATTCTTCAAGACACAACAGGGTCGTCCGCACTTCATCTTCGTCGGTCCTGATGGGACCGGCGCGGAAGTCGATGCGGACGAGTTCGTGTCGATCGGCCCGTGGACTCCGTCCGGCGACGCCGCATCCGCCGGACATCTCGCCGGTCTGGCCATCGAACGCGCAGCGGAGATTGTCGCGAGCGGCGCCGCACACGCGCTCGTCACTGCGCCCATCGACAAGTCCGCGCTCCATGCAGGCGGCTACCACTTCCCCGGCCACACCGAGATGCTCGCGCACCTCGCCGGCGTCGATGCCGTCGTCATGATGATGGTTGCGGAGCACACGGCGCTCGGCGGCGCATTGCGTGTCGTTCTTGCCACAACGCACCTGCCGCTCGCTCAGGTACCGCGCACCCTCTCGCGCGGCCTGATTGTCGAGCAGGCACGCATCACCGCGGATGCCCTGCGCACCGGCTGGGACATCGCGCAGCCACGCATCGCGCTCTGCGCATTCAATCCGCACGCATCGGACGGCGGTCTTTTCGGCGATGAAGAAGCGCGCATCCTGGAGCCGGCGCGCGAAGCCCTGCGTGCAGAAGGCATCGACGCGACGGGGCCGATTCCGGCCGACACCGTTTTCGTCCGCGCGCTGCGCGGCGAGTTTGACGCCGTGATCGCACCCTATCACGATGTCGGAATGGCCGCTTTCAAGACTGCAGCGTTCGGAGAAGGCGTGAACGTCACGCTCGGACTTCCCTACGTGCGCACATCCCCCGATCATGGAACTGCGCTGGACATCGCTGGCAAGGGTGTTGCCGATGCATCGTCCATGATCGAGGCGATCCGGTTGGCTGCTCGCCTGGCCGCTCACGAGCTCTCGTCGGTGTCATGATCTGGTTGAAGAACGTCACAATGGAGTATCCCCGCTCCGGAATCGCACTCAATGACTTCTCGCTCGAGGTCAAAAAGGGCGAGTTCTGCTTTTTGACGGGACACAGCGGCGCCGGCAAGTCGACGGTGCTGCGTCTGATTCACATGGCAGAAAGGCCGACGAGCGGCGAGGTGCGTGTCAGTGGCTATTCATCGGGGAAGATGAAGCCGCGCGATGTCGCCCTGCTGCGTCGCAAGATCGGCTACGTGTTCCAGGACTTCCGTTTGCTGCCGGATCGCACCGCTGCAGAAAACATCGCGTTCGCGCTCGAAGTCACGGGCGCACGCAAAGCGGTGATTCGCAGCAAGGTCGGGCGCCTGCTCTCGAGCGTTGGACTCGCAAGCAAGGCAGAAGCGTA
>JBBQYT010000589.1:0-1614 GCA_038208385.1 Longimicrobiales bacterium
ATGCCCTCATCGCCGTCGAGAAGTACGATCGACTTGCCCGGTGCGCTCACGTGGAGCAATTGACCCCGAAGCTGCACCGGTTTGCCTTCGGCCGCGGCTTCGGCTGACAGAGATCGCACCGCCGCCGCGTTCTCCAGAACGGGCTGCGGGCTCACGTCGGCGCCGGTTACCTCCAGCGATCCCGACCAAAGGATCACGAGCAGCAGGGGCAGGATCGCCTTTCGGCAAATGGACACGTGAACGTTATCGATTGCGCGAAAATACGAACGCGAGCCCAAACTGGCTTTGCGCTGCGAGACCACCGACGGCCTTCAACGCCGGACTCCGAATGCTCGTTACAAGAAAGGCTCGACGAAAGAATCCCAAAACTCCGAAATGCTTACGATGAGCTTCGTATCCCCCGACCCTGTTTCGCGTCGCCACGTCCTCGGTTCGCTCGCCGCTGGGGCGGCGCTCGCACTCTCGGGGTCTCGCCCCGTGTGCGCGCAGGTAGCTCAACCGCTCTACCGCGCCAAGAACGGTCGTATCACGCAATCCGTCGTGCCGTGGTGCTTCAATCCGATGCCAGTACCCGAGCTCGCGCGCCACGCGGCGGCGTTGGGCCTTCATTCTGTCGAACTCTGCCCAACGCAGCACTGGCCGTTGCTGAAGGAACTCGGCCTGACGCCCGCCATCGCCAGCAGCCACGGCTTCGTGAAGGGGTTTGCCCAAGTCGCCGAACACGACGAATGTCTGTCCATTCTCCGCACGCGCATCGATGAGTGCGCCGCCGCGGGTATCGGGCGCGTGATTACGTTTTCCGGTTTCCGAAAAGGCGTCAGCGATGATGACGGCATGAAGGCCATGGTCGACGGCTTGAAAAAGATTATCGGCCACGCCGAGCAGAAGAAAGTCACGCTCTGCCTCGAGATGCTCAACTCGCGTGTGAGCGAAACCATGAAGGGCCACCCTGACTACTTCTGCGATGACATGGAGCGCTCAATCGAAGTCTGCCGCCGCATCGGCTCACCGCGGATGAAGGTGCTCTTCGATCTTTACCACGTGCAGATCATGCACGGCGACCTGATCGTCCGACTGAAAAAGTACAAAGACTACATCGGCCACGTCCACACCGCCGGAGTCCCCGGCCGCAACGAGATCGACGAGTCACAGGAGATTCAATATCGCGCATTGATGAAAGCGCTCCTCGACATCGGGTACGACGGCTACGTCGGACAGGAGTTCATCCCCTTACGCGACAAGGTCACCTCTCTCGCGCAGGCCGTGGAAATCTGCGATGTCTGAGCCACAGGCGTAAAGCCCGCTGAGTCAAATCGCGGCGAGCAGCCCACCGTCGACGTAGAGGATCTGGCCGTTGACGAAATTTGAGGCTGACGAGGCCAGGAACACGATTGCACCCGCGAGTTCCTCCGGTTTGCCCCAACGCCCTGCCGGGGTGCGGCCGCGTATCCATTTGTCGAACTCAACGTTCTCCACAAGAGTGCGATTCAGTTCGGTCACGATGTAGCCGGGGCCGAGTCCATTGCACAGCAAGCCATGCCGGGCCCACTCGACCGCCATCGCGCGTGTCAGCATCTTCAACCCGCCCTTGGCCGCCGCATAATTGGCGATGGT
>JBBQYT010000590.1:0-1604 GCA_038208385.1 Longimicrobiales bacterium
GGCTGCACGTCGGCAGCACGCAGACCGTTAGATGGATTGGGACCTGTTCAGCTCTTCGAAGCCGGAGCAGCCCGCCGTACCGCCGAAGCCTGTGCGGGCGCAGTCTCGCCAGTTCGGCGCACCAGTGCCCATCGTGCCTGCGTCTGCAGGGCGCACATACACGGTCACGGGCTTGAATGCACTCGTAAAGCAGATTCTCGAGGAGACGCTGCCGCCCGTGTGGGTGTCCGGTGAAGTCACGAACTGGAAAAAGAACACGAACGGCCACTGTTATTTTTCGCTACGCGACAGCTTGTCGCAAATCCGCTGCGTGATGTTTCGCGCGGAGGCACAACGCCTGCCGATTCTGCCCGTCGATGGCCTGAAGGTCCGCGCACTCGGTCGAATCGAAGTTTATGAAAAGCGCGGCGAATTCCAGCTGATCGTGCACGAGCTCGATGCGCAAAAAGCCGGTGGACTCTGGCGTATCGCATTCGAAAAGCTCAAGGAAAAACTCGAGGGTGAAGGCCTCCTCGCCCCCGATCGTAAAAAGCCACTCCCGCCTTTTCCCGAGACGGTTGGCGTCATCACGTCACCGGTCGGTGCCGCGCTGCATGACATCCTCAAGGTCATTGAGCATCGTGCGCCATGGACTCGCGTCGTGTTCTGTCCCGCGAAAGTTCAAGGCGATGGCGCAGCGGTCGACATCGCCCGCGCAATCCGGCTGTTCAGCAAATCCAATGTCGCAGACGTGTTGATTGTCGGGCGCGGCGGCGGCTCCGTCGAAGACCTGTGGGCGTTCAACGAAGAGATCGTCGCGCGTGCGATTGTGGCGTGTCCGATTCCGGTCATCAGCGCGGTTGGACACGAAGTCGACATCACGATCGCTGACCTCGTAGCCGATGTCCGCGCGCCAACACCGTCCGCAGCAGCAGAGCGCGCCGTTCCCGATGGCAACGCGATCCTGCGCAACCTCAATGACTCCCGCACGCGTCTGCGGAACGCGCTTGGCCGCCGTGCGACGCGTGCGCGCGCAGAGCTTTCGCAGCTCGGCGACTCGCTCGACGAAAGCATCAATTCGATCGTGCGCGAGCGCCGCGATCGCATGCGCCACGCAGCCGTGAAGCTCGAGGTGCTATCGCCGCTCGCATCGATGCGACGTGGATTCGCGGTGCCGCTGGATCGCCACGGCAAACTCAAGCGCGACGCAGCGTCATTCGAGCCCGGCGAGCACATTCGCCTGCGCGTTGTCGATGGAGAAGTCGCGTGCAGCGTCGATAACGTGACGCGTAAACCCGATGCTGCCGTGATCGACAATGGCTAGGAAGTCCGCGACACCGGGACTCGAGTCACGTCTCCGTCGCCTCGAAGACATTGTGTCTGCACTCGAGCGCGAAGATCTCGAGCTCGACCAGGCGCTCGCGCTTTTCGAAGAAGGCATTGGCGAGCTGCGCGCTGCCGAGAAAGCGCTCAAGGAAGGCGAGCTGCGCATCCAGCGGCTCCTCGACATGAAGGACGGCGAGGCCGTGCTCGAAGCGATGCGGAACGAGATGGAGTGACGGCGCCACCTTCAGGGCCTTTTGACGTTGCCGTGCTGCTGCAGGAAGGTCGAACCGCGGTCGATG
>JBBQYT010000591.1:0-1601 GCA_038208385.1 Longimicrobiales bacterium
CAATGGACTCAGGCGATCGACGAACAGGATTCCATCCAGGTGATCGACTTCATGCTGGAGAATGCGCGCGAGCAGCTCATCGGCCTCAACGCGAACTTTTTCGCCGTTCTCATTGAATCCTTCGACGACGACTGCAAACGACCGCTCGACGACATCCTTCAGACCCGGAATGCTCAGACACCCCTCCTCGCCCTTCTCAACATCTTCCGAGAAGTCGACAATCACGGGATTCACGAGCGCAAAGGGCGCGACGTTCTCATCGCGCGGATCCACGACAATGATGCGCTGTCCGAGACCGATCTGGGGACCCGCGAGGCCCACGCCGTCCTCGTGGTACATCGTCTCGAACATGTCCTTGACGAGCTCACGAATCCCATCATCGATGTTCGTGACCGGCTGCGCCTTGGCGCGCAGCACCGGATCTCCCATGATTCGAATTTGAAGCACCATCGTTTCTACTTCGACTCTGTTGCCGCCGGCGTTGCCGCCTCTGGCGTGATGACACGCTCAATCTTCTTGCGAGCGACGATGAGGCGCGTCGTGTCCGACTTGATGGTGATGCGATCGTCCTTGATGAAAACCACTTCGCCGAGGATGCCGCCCGCCGTCATTACTTCGTCGCCCTTCTTCAGTGCATCGACAAGATCCTGATGCTTTTTCTGAGATTGGCGTTGCGGCCTGATCAGGATGAACCAGAACACTGCGATCAGGCCGCCATACATCGTGACCAGCTGCAGGATCGGTGTGCCCGGCCGTCCGAAAATCTGCAGCATACCCAGCATGTTGAGATTCACGCCTTGCCTCCCTGAACTTGGGCGCGCGCGCCGCGAAAACGCGCGAGCCAGTCATGACTCCAACCGGCGAAAGTGCCGGCGTCGATTTCCGTGCGTGCGCGCTCTGCGAGACGGATCAGAAAGCGCACGTTGTGCAGCGATACCAGGCGCAACCCGAGCACTTCTTCCGCCACGAACAAATGCCGGATATACGCGCGCGTGTATGTGCTGCACGTCGAACAATCACACTTCTCATCGAGCGGACGCGTGTCTGCGCGAAAGCGCGCGGCGCGCACATTCACCTGTCCTTCATCTTCGACCCACGCGGTGCCGTTCCGGCCGTTGCGCGTCGGCGCAACACAATCGAACATGTCGATGCCACGACCAATCGCCTCGAGCAAATCATCCGGATAGCCAACGCCCATCAGGTAGCGCGGCATAACCGCAGGCAGCTCGGGCTCCAGCGTGTCCAGCATCTCGTACATCAGGGGCTTTGGCTCGCCGACCGAGAGCCCGCCGATTGCAATTCCACTCCAGTCCGCCATGTCGCCAACGCGACGCACTGCGTCGACGCGCAGGTCCTTGAACGTCGAGCCCTGGATGATCGGAAACAGCGCCTGGCGCGGTCCCCCTTCGCGCTGCAGCGCATCGAACCGCGTGCGACAGCGCGCCAGCCACGCAAGCGTGCGCTCGTGCGCTTCCACTGCAACCGCTCGCACCGCCTGTCCCGGCGGACACTCGTCGAATGCCATGATGACGTCCGCGCCGAGAGCGCGCTGAACCTCCATGACGCTCTCGGGCGTGAACAGGTGGCGCGAACCGTCGATG
>JBBQYT010000592.1:0-1588 GCA_038208385.1 Longimicrobiales bacterium
AGTTGCGGCCGCTGCAACACATCCTGTCGTGTTGCGCGACCTGCAGAACGCTGCCGGCGTCTACATCGCAAAGAAGCTGCAATGCGAAGCCGCACTCGTGAGCTCGGGTGCTGCATCCGCACTCTCGCTCGGCACTGCTGCGTGCATGACGCTTGGCAATCCCGATGGCGCAAAGGATCTCCCCGCGCGGTCGAGCACCATGAAGCACGAGGTGATCATTCAGAAAGCGCACAGCTTCACGCACGAGCATGCGCTCGAGATGTGCGGCACAAAGCTCGTCCAGGTTGAATCGCTTGCCGATTACGAAAAGGCGTTCAACGCAAACACCGCGCTGGCGTTCTTCTTCAATGCGGCGGAAGGCGGCGAGATTTCGCGCGAGGACTGGATACGCGTCGCGCACGCGCACAACGTGCCCTGCATGAATGATGCAGCCGCGGACGTACCGCCGATCTCGAATCTCTGGAACTACACGAAGATGGGCTTCGACCTGGTCACGTTCTCCGGCGGGAAGGCGATGCGCGGTCCGCAGAACGCGGGCCTCCTGCTCGGTCGGAAGGATCTGATCGAGGCCGCTACAGCGAACAACAATCCAAACGACAGATCGCTCGGGCGCGGCATGAAGGTGGCCAAGGAGCAGATCATCGGGATGGTCGCTGCACTCGATTGGTTTCTCGCGCAGACCGATGAAAAGCTCGAGGCACAGGCGCGCTCGCGGGCGAACGTCATTGCGCTCGCGCTGCACGGACTGCCGACGGTCACCACCGAAATCGTCGTTCCGCCCGTTGCAAATCACATCCCTCACCTGATGATTCGCTACGACCAGTCGCGCATTGCAATCACGCCGCTCGATGTTGCGGCGGAGCTGCGCAAAGGCAATCCGTCGATCGAGCTCAATCCCGCGACTGGCCACGCTTCGGGCGCAGCCGGTTTGCACTCCGATGAGAATACGATTGTCATCGGGCCGTGGATGATGCAGCCGGGCGAGGATGCGGTTGTCGGAAGACGCGTGAAGGAAGTGCTGCGCGCAGCCCTGCGTCCTGCTACCTGAGCACACCACGATGAGCGTGCTGACGCTCGGCGAGACGATGGCGTTGTTCGACCCCGACGCCGAGGGGCCGACCGAGCTCGGTAAATCCTACACGCTGCGGTTTGCCGGTGCGGAGTCCAATTTCGCAATTGCACTCGCCCGGCTCAGCGTCGGCGTGCGGTGGATCTCTCGTATCGGCAATGATCCCATAGGCGACCTCATCACGGAAACGCTCGCACGCGAGGGCGTCGACGTACGCTGGGTGACCCACGAGACGCAAGCGACGACCGGCGCGTACATGAAGACCCGCAAGAACGGTCTGACGCGCGTGCAGTATTTCAGGCGCGGCTCCGCTGCATCACTCCTCGCCCCGGGCGATGTCCCCGAAGAGGCGCTCGAGAATGTGCGCGTCGTGCACCTCACAGGTATCACCACTGGACTCAGTGATTCGGCACGTGCGCTCGTTCATGATGTCGCCGCGCGCGCACACGCGCGCGGCAGCAAAATCACGTTCGACGCCAACTACCGCGCTGCTCTGTGGGCCAGTCCTGAAGAGGCGCG
>JBBQYT010000593.1:0-1576 GCA_038208385.1 Longimicrobiales bacterium
GTAGCGCACTGAGCAGCAGGCGCTCCGCAACTTCGCGCTGCAACGACTGCGCGACCTCGGTATGCGTGGCCATGCTCAGCTCGATGACCAGCCCTCGCGGCGGCGTACTGTCGAGCAGCAACGGCCACACTGTGCAGTTCCATGGCCGGCTACCGAACTCCAGCGAACCAATGAACCGGTCGCGCAGTCCGGCGCCTTCGCGGGCGGTACGGTCGAGGAACACGATCAGGCGTGCGGCTGCGGTCGGCTCGAAGATGTCCGCGATATCGCGTCCTGGCTTCGGCGCTGCGATGAGTCCCGGAACTGCGCGGAATGCAGTATTCGCAAAAACGAGCGTGTGCGTCGGTCCGCGCGTTACGGCGAACGGAATCGGAGCCTGCTCCAGGATGCGCCAGATTGGAGTGACAAAAGCCAGGTCCAGATCCAATGACTCCGAGGCCTTCGGCGGATCATCAGGCGACACGGGAATTCCTCATGCGTTGCTGTCTGCGGTCGCGCGGAATGTGTCTTTGCCGTCGCCGTCATCCGCTTGCGTGGCATAGCCGAGTGTAATGAGTCTGCGCAGAGCTTCTGCAAGCGCCTCGTCTGACAGCCCGACGCGCAGGCCAAGCGTCTCCTGCGAGGATACGCCGAGGCGCACCAGCCACTCCAGCAAACCGGACTCGCCGTCCGTCAGACCCGAGTAGGCCTGGAGTGCAACGCGCGGCCGCAGCTGCGGCACGCCCGTGATGATTCCGCGATAGTCCTTCAGAGACCCGCCGATTACAGCGCCCTCCGCTGTGATTTCGTACGTGCGGAAGTCACGACTATGGCCGCTGCCGCGCATCTTGATGACAGCCAGAATCTGGCGCAGCTCGCCGTCAATCTCGACGAAGCGCTGCACGATGATGTCATCGGTGACGAACAAAACTTTCTCCGTCGTGACGCCCATGTCGGGAAATCCGCCGACAATCTCCGATGTCATGAACACCGTAACACCTGTCGCCGTCAGCGCTCCTACGAGTCGGTACAGCGATTCCTTGAAGTCCTCGCGAAACGATGGCGCGAGTGCAATCTCGAATCCTGAAAGCGAATCGATGACCACCCTCGAAGCTTCGATTTCCTCCATCGCAGTGAGAATTGCAAACAGGGTTTCATCGGGGGACAGATCCAGCGGCCGAAGGTAGATGATCTTCAGCTTGCCCGACTCGATGGCTTTTTCGATGTCGTAGCCGCGCGCACGGGCGCGGGCGAGGTACTCTTCGGGATATTCTTCGAAGACTGCCACGACAACGGCGTCGCCGACGCGAATGCCCTCGAAGATGAATTGCGTTGCAAACGTCGTTTTGCCACTGCCTGCAGGCCCCGCGAGCATCACGGCATCTCCGATAGGGAAGCCGCCACCAAGCACTTCGTCGAGCCCGGGCACGCCGGAGCCATGGCGCGTCGTCGTTTGACGGCGACGAGCCTTCTGCTGTTCCGGAATGCGAGGGAAGACCTGCAGCCCATCATCGGTAATCCGGAACGTGTGCAGACCCGGCATCGGTGCACGCCCGCGCGCCTTCTGCACCTGAAGTTTTCTCACGACGGAATTGCG
>JBBQYT010000594.1:0-1569 GCA_038208385.1 Longimicrobiales bacterium
TTTCGGCTCTGTAGGGTTTCGATCTTTACTCGAGCCTGCGATGGGCAGATGGGCGGCAACAGCCACAACCGTTAGAGGTTGAAGGTCTGTTGCCGCCCATCCGCCCATCCGCCCATCAGCGGCTGAGTCGAATGATCGGACTCCCCAAGTCGAGACCTTCGGTGTATATTCGTCTCTGAGCCAAAAGCATATCCTCTAACCACATAACGGATTGTCGCGCTCCCTGTTCCTGAGTCCGGCTGCGGCCGACAGCATCCGCTTCGAGATCGCGCGTGCGCGCGGGAACGAGGTGTGTTTTGTCGCGCAGGTGGGCGATGAGGGCGACATTCAGGATCCGCTGGTTGTCGCGCGCGGACACCGTTCGGCGGTGCTTGCCGCGATACGCGATATCGAGCCCGGCATGGTCATGCTGCACAACCATCCGTCAGGTGGCCTCGAGCCGTCGGAAGCCGATTTGTCGATTGCTGCGGATTTGTACGCTGCGGGCGCCGGGATGGCGATCACGGACAATGAAGCATCCGAGCTGTACGTCGTCATCGAGCCGCGCGCGGTCAGGGAAGTCACTCCGCTCGATGAGACTGCGATTGATGCGCTGCTCGCGCCGGGTGGCGTGGTCAGCAAAGCGCACGGAGCGTACGAAGACCGTCCCACGCAGCGCGACATGGCGCGTGCGGTTGCGCGGCAGTACAACGAAAATGGAATTGCGATTGCGGAGGCGGGCACTGGAACGGGGAAGTCGATTGCATACCTGATTCCTGCAATCAGGTGGGCGATAGCAAACAAGGAACGCACCGTAGTTTCGACCAACACGATCAATCTGCAGGAGCAGCTCGTCGACAAGGACCTGCCGTTCCTGCGTAGAACGCTCGGAGAGCCGTTTCGGTTCGCGCTCGTGAAAGGTCGTCGCAATTACATTTCCATCCGCCGCGCAAAGCTCGCGGTCTCGCTCGAAGCCGCGCTGCTGGACATTGCGCAGCGCACCGAGCTGAAGGCGGTGTCCGCGTGGCTCGAGACGACGCGCGACGGCTCGTTGCAGGATCTGCCGTTTACGCCCACCGGCGAGCTGTGGGACGAGGTCGCAAGCGATGCCGATGTGTGTCTGCGCGCGAAGTGCCCTCACTTCGAGCAGTGTTTTTATCAGCGCGCGCGGCGCGATGCCACATCCGCCGACATCATCGTCGTCAATCATCATTTGCTGTTCAGCGACCTCGCCGTACGCCAGGCGGCCGACAACTATGGTGCACCCGCGGTGCTTCCACCTTACAAGCGTGTAATTCTCGACGAGGCGCACAACCTCGAAGATGCCGCGACTTCGCATCTCGGCGCGAACGTATCGCGCCGTTCGGTTGCGCGCGTACTCGCGCGGCTCGACCGTCGTGGCAAAGGCATCCTTGCCTCCGTCGAAGCCCGGCTGCGCGCGGGTGCAGAAGACTTGTTGCAGCAGGACGCGCTGCATCGCATCTCGCATTCGCTCCGGCCGAGCCTCGACCGCGCGCGCGAGCACGTCGCCGATCTGTTCGGTGCGCTCGAAGCGATCGTCATGCTGACCGAGGACGGGATTCTGCGCAT
>JBBQYT010000595.1:0-1550 GCA_038208385.1 Longimicrobiales bacterium
GAAAAGTGAAGTACCAATGATGCGGGGCGTATCGTCCGGCTCAATCCTGTTTGGTTTTTGCTGCAGTCAGCATACGCTTCAGTTTCGCCGCAGGGCTGCGCAGCGAGCGCTTCCGCTTTTGCATGTCGGACCATAAGTCGCCTGCGGCGACGATTCTCTCCGACATGTTCCGCACGTTGAACGTCTGCGGGCCTACCGCTCCGCTCTCGATTTCGTTCCACGTGCACGGCGCCGACACAGGAGCGCCCGGTTTTGGCCGCACCGCATAGGCTGCTGCGAACGTCGCGCTGTATTCGTTGCGGCCCGTGTCGATCAGGATCCGACCACCGCGATCGACCTTCGTGAACTCCTGCGTGAAGTTGTCCGGATCGCGCTTCACGAGCATCGCTCCAACGCCATGCGAGAACCGCGCAACCTCGCCGTAATCCGCCTTGCCATCGAGTGGAACGGCGATATGGAATCCTTTCGAGCCCGATGTCTTCACCCAGCTCGGCAGCCCCAGCTCGTCCAGGAAATCGCGGACGGCGAGGGCTGCTGCGCGAAGGCGTGCGGGTTCGTCTGCCAGCGGGTCAAGATCGAAAACGCAGATGTCAGGCTGGTACAGGTCGGGTACGCGCGAGATCCAAACGTGTGGTGTGATTGTATTCTGGTTGGCCATCCACAGCAGCGAGCGCACATCGTTCACCAGCAGATGGTGCACCACGCCGTCCTTCTTCGGTACTTCGACGCGTTCGAGCCACTCGGGAAATCCCTTCGTCACATCCTTGTGCATGAACCACTTCTGTTCGATGCCCTGCGGATAGCGCTCCATCGTTGCCGGACGACCGGCGATGTGGGGCAGCAGCGCGGGCGCAATCGCTTCATAATACGCTGCAACATCACCCTTCGTAATTCCGTCATCGGGAAAGACCACCTTCTCCGGGTGCGTGATCACGGAGACTCCCGCACAACATCGCGCGGCGATGTGTCGGTGCGAATTGCAAGCAGCCGTGAATGACGCAGCTTGTTGTACTTTGTCCATTCGATGAACGCGACCTGAACGACGATCTCCGGACGGACCCAGTGCTGGCGCACGCGCGGCAAGCCGACTGCCTTCGTGAACGGCGTGCTGTCGATTTCTGTCGCATCCATCTGCGCGCGCAATTGGACGAGCAGCTTCGTGTCGAAGCCGGTGCCCACTTTGCCGGCGTACACGAAGTCATCGCCTTCAAAAAAACCGACGAGCAATGCACCAAAGCCGGCGCGGCTACCCTGCGGATCGGTGAAGCCACCGACAACCAGGTCCTGCGTCGCCTCGCACTTCATCTTGAGCCAGTGCGGCGAGCGGCGGTGTTCGTAAACAGAATCCCGTCGCTTCGCGATGACACCTTCCCAGCCTTCGTTGCACGCGCGCTCCCACGGCGCCTGGTCGGTTACCTCTTCGACGCGGCCGACGGGAGGCTCGAGTGGCAGCTCGCTCAACAACGCCTGGCGCTCATCGAGTCGCAGCGACATGACGTCACGTCCGTCGAGCCACAGGATGTCGAACACGTTGTACAGGAAGTCGCCCT
>JBBQYT010000596.1:0-1543 GCA_038208385.1 Longimicrobiales bacterium
TCGACCGTAATGATCGACCGTCCTTCATCGGCGAGGTCTCTGAGAAGAGCGTAGACGGTGGTGGTGGCGCCCGAGGCGGGCGGCGCGGTGACGACAATGAGGCCGTCCTTGACCTTCAGCAGCCTGCGCAGGCGCGCGAGCTCGGGTCCGGCCAGCGAGATGTCCTGCAGCCAGAGCGAGCCCTGCGGATCGATGATGCGCACGACAGCCCGCTCGGAATCGCGTGTGGCGGCGGTCGACACCAGCAGGTCGAAGATCTGGCCGCTGACGCGCACGCGGGCGCGGCCTTCCTTGGCATCGTAGCGATCGCTCGACTGCATGCCTGCGATGCTGCGCAGCCGCGCGACAACACGGCCGAGCGCAAGCATTGGAAGCTGCATAGCCGGCGGGCGCAATATTCCATCGACCCGGTAACGCACGATTGCGCCTGCGCCGCCCGGCTCGAGGTGAATGTGCGATGCCTGCTGACGCACACCTTCCTGCAAAATCAAATTTGTGAGCTTACGAATGCGCGAAGCTTCGGGATCTTCTGCTCGCATCGAGCCGATTGCAGGATCATCGACAAGCGTGACCTTGTCGATCTCATCCGCACCAACGGTACGGAGCAGCGCGTCGACCATCTCGTCAGCGGCATAGCGGCTTTCGATTGCAACTTTGAGTGTTGCGGGTGATGCAACCTCGAATTGCGGACGGCGCCCGGACGCGAAGCCGATTGCCTGTTCGACATCCGGGTCCGTTGGATCGGCCGTCGCGACGTACAGGATCTTGTCATCTTCGCGCAGTGGACAGATCAGGTGCGCGCGAACGAGTTTTTCCGGAATCAGCTTGAGTGCGCGCGGCTGTGCAGAACGAAAATCGGCAACCTTCAGTCTGAAGGCACTGCCGACATAGACTACGAGCTCGTCCTGCGAGATGCGGCACGCCTGAGCGACCGCGTTCCATGACTCTTCGAGCGAGACTTTGACATCGGGCCTGATGAGCTCAATCCCCGGCAGCGACGCGCGTCGCGCAATGTTGATCAGCCATGGCACTGATGCGTTCAAACCTGACATGCTATCGCCTCCGACATCGTAAGTGTGAGCATCAGCCTAGCTCGACGCACGCCGCAGCGTGGCCTTCACGCGGGAAATAAAACGCGCTGGGTCTATTGGTTTGCTCAGGTAGTCGTCCGCGCCTTCGTCCATCACTTCGACTTCGGTCGCCTGGTTGTCCGATCCCGTCAGTACGATCACCGGCAGCGACGCCGTCGTCACTGAATTGCGCAGCTGCTTGAGTACTGCACGCCCGCCAAGGCGCGGCATGTCGAGATCGAGAATCACCAGCGAGAAGTCGGGTGATGATGCAATGCGATCGAGCGCGGCCATGCCATCGACCGCCTCGCTTACCGTTAAGCCGTTGTTTTCCAGCAGCGTGCGTGCGAGCAGACGGTTGTCCGCATCATCATCGACGACGAGTACGTGTGGAATCGATGGCGCGACCGTCGCCGCCGGATGCTCCTCCGCTCCAACAACCTCGCCCAGTGCGCGCTCGACTTCCTGCAGTG
>JBBQYT010000597.1:0-1539 GCA_038208385.1 Longimicrobiales bacterium
CGTGGAGACGACGCGCGCTGCGCACGCACTCGCACACAAAACCGGCATCGAGATGCCGATCGTAGCCGAGGTTCATGCAGTACTGTTCGAGGACCGACGCGCGCGCGAGGCTGTTGAGAATCTGATGTTGCGGGAGCCCAAAGCGGAGATCTGGGGCTGAGGGCGACGCGGCGACGCCGTGAGTGGGCGACGCGACGAGTTTAATCGTTTAGACAGGTGAGGCATTTGTGGAAGATTTTCCGGTAGTGCCACAATCGAGTGAGTACGAGCCGGGTGCGCCTGAAGATGCGTATGCGCCGGCGCTCGAGGACGCAACGACGTTTAACACTGCTGCGGATGATGCTCATGACATCGTCGATGCTGACATCGGCGGGCATGGCGACATCGATGAGCATGACGATGCCGTTGAGGCCGGCCCCGCGGAAGCACACGAGCCGGTTGGTGCGCCACGCGAGCGGTCGATTGCAACGCGGGAGTACTATTCGATCAGCGAAGTGTGCGATCTCGTGGGGCTCAAGCCGCACGTGCTGCGGTATTGGGAGACGCAGTTTCCGGTGATGAATCCCTCGAAGAATCGATCGGGCAATCGCGTTTATCAGCGCAAGGAGATCAAGCTTATCCTGCTGGTGAAACACCTCCTGTACAAGGAGAAGTATACAATCGATGGTGCGAAGCAGCGTCTCGAGCAGCTGCGTCGGGGCGGCGAGCTCACGACAGAGACGTCACGCGCGCTCGACACACAGATGATCGAGCTGCTGCGCGCGGAGCTGCACCAGACATTGCAGTTCCTCACCGTCGATCCCGTTTAGGCCGGCGCACAAACTTCATGCGCATTCTCGTTACGAACGATGATGGTTTTCTCGCCGAAGGCATCCGCACGCTCGCTCGCGCAGCCCGCTCCATTGGCGGTGTGCAGGTGATCGCGCCCGATCGCGAGCAGAGTGCAACGAGCCACTCGCTCACGTTGAATCACCCGCTCCGCGTGCGCGCTGTCGACGCGGACATCCGGTGTGTGGATGGCACACCGACGGACTGCGTGCTGCTCGCGCTCGGCGAGCTGTTGAAGGATGAAACGCCCGACTTCGTGCTGTCAGGAATCAATCACGGCCCGAACATGGGCGATGATGTCTTCTATTCGGGAACAGTCGCAGCCGCGATGGAAGCGACCATGCTCGGCGTTCCATCGGTCGCCCTCTCGTACGCGGGCGAAGATCCTGAGAATCTGCCGGCGTGGGATGGTGTCATTGCGGATCTGCTGAAGCAGCTGATTGGCCGCGCTGACTTTCCCGCGGATACATTGCTGAACGTGAACCTGCCGCCGATCGCGCCCGAAGATGTGCTCGGAGTCCGGGTGACATCGCTCGGCAGACGTGCGTATGAGAACTCGATGAAGCGTGCCATGGATCCGCGCGGCCGGGAGTACTTCTGGATCGGCGGTGGTGCGCCGCGCTGGTGGGGAAGTGATGATTCGGATTTTCGCGCCGTTCATTCGGGTTACATCTCAGTGACGCCGCTGCATCTCGACCTGACGAACTACAA
>JBBQYT010000598.1:0-1525 GCA_038208385.1 Longimicrobiales bacterium
TCCAGCTCTTTCAGATTTTCTGCAACCGGCTCGGGCGCGCGCGGGAAACGACCATCAGTCTCCATGTTGATGCCAACGACCTCGCAGCCCAACGACTCGAGCAGCGGCTTGAGCAGCACTGCACCCGCACCGCGCACGCAATCGAGTGCGACGCGAAACTTCCGGATGCGGAGACTGTCGACGTGCAGATACGGTATCGCAAGCACGGCCTTCAGATGTCGTGCGACGGCATCCGGGTCCATTGTGACTTCGCCGATCCCATCCCAGCCTGCGCGCACGATGGGCTTGTCGTTCACGTACGCACGCATGCTCGCAGCCTGCTCGCCGTCCAGGAACATGCCTTCGGCTGATGCGAACTTCAGTGCGTTCCATTCGACGGGATTGTGACTCGCCGTGACGACGATTGCGCCATCCGCATTGTGATGGCGAATCGCAAAGAGCGTCGTCGGTGTGGGCGCGAGACCCGCATCCATCACATCGCATCCAACCGACATGAGCGCAGACGTCACCGCGTGTACGAACATCGGTCCTGACGTGCGTGAGTCACGCGCAAGCACGACGCGCGGCCTGCGACCCTGCACGGTCTCGCGCAGGTACGAGCCATACGCCGCCGCAAATCGCTCCATGATTTCCGGTGTGAGCGCTTCGCCAACCTTGCCGCGCACACCGCTCACACTGACCATCAGGTCCTTCGGTATTTCAAACACCATTATGCTCCCGTTATTCGTAATTCTTGCGCATCTCTGCCAGCCCGCGACACGCCGCATCGCATTCCACGATCATGCGGTCGACCAGTGCCGGGATCTCGTTGTTCGTGTCCTCACCATGTGCGATGCGTTCGATGTTCTCACAAATCCCCTGCAGCGTCGCAGCACCGAGGTTGCCTGCGCTCGACTTCAGCGAATGGGCAGCGCGCCGGACTTCATCCAGGTCCGATGCTGCCAGAGCCACAGTCGCCGCCTCGATGCGCGTTGGTGCGTGCTGCAAAAAAATGTCGATCATTCCGGTCGCGAGCTTTTTGCCGCCAAGGCGATCCAGCCGCTCGATGACCGCGCGGTCGATCGCTGCATGCTCCGCCTCAGCCACCCGCCCTCCGCAGGACAGCGCTGATGCGCGACGCGAAGTGCGCGGGGTCGATCGGCTTGTGCAGGTAGTCGTCCGCACCGAGCTCCATCAATTGTGCTTCCGTTCCCTCCCCTTCGAGTCCCGTGAGCACGACCACCGGCAACGCGTGCGTTGCGACGGAACGCCGGATGCGCGCGAGCACATCGCGGCCGCCGAGGTGCGGCATCTCGATGTCGAGGACAACGAGCGCAAGGTCATCCGCGGCGGCGATGGCTTCGAGACCCAGAACGCCATCGCTTGCTTCCGAAACGACGTAGCCACCGCTCTCGAGCAATTGGCGCGCATACATACGGTTCACGCCATCATCATCGACAACCAGAATGTGTGGGCGCGGCACCGGTGCACGCGGATCGGCTCCTTCATCACCGAGCACGCGATCGAGCTCCTGCAGTGTCGTCTC
>JBBQYT010000599.1:0-1509 GCA_038208385.1 Longimicrobiales bacterium
GGAAGAAGCACTGGCGCGCAGCGAGGAGCAGCTTCGTCAGTCGCAGAAAATGGAAGCGATCGGACGGCTGGCGGGCGGCATCGCGCACGACTTCAACAACCTGCTGACCGCAATCTCCGGACACGCGCAGCTGCTGTACGACGAGTTGCCCGAGCACCTTCGCCTGGAAGTGCGCGAGATCGCGACCGCCGCAAACCGCGCGGCCGCGCTCACGCACCAATTGCTTGCGTTCAGCCGACGGCAGGTGCTGCAGCCCATCGTGCTCGACCTCAATGACGCAGTGCAGGAAACCGAATCTCTGTTGCGTCGCGTCATCGGTGAAGACATTCAGCTCTCGTTGCACCTGGACGCCGCGCTCGGACCCGTGAAGGCCGATCCGACGCAGATGCAGCAGGTCCTCATGAACCTCGTGCTGAACGCGCGCGACGCGATGCCCAATGGAGGCACATTGCGCGTCAGCACCGAGAACGTCGACAGCAGCGGTTTTGCCGCCGGGCATGCGTCCGAGTTGCCCGCCGGGCAGTATGCGATGGTGACGCTGGCTGACAGCGGCGAAGGTATGGACGCCGAGACGCTATCGCACATCTTCGAGCCGTTTTTCACGACCAAGGAGGCAGGCAAGGGAACCGGCCTCGGCCTGGCTACGGTATACGGTATATTACGACAGAGTGAAGGCTTCATTTTCGCCGAGAGCGAGCCCGGCGTGGGCACGACGTTCCGCGTGCTGATGCCGGTTTCCGAAGGCAAGCCCGATGTCGAAGCCCGGAAAGCGCCGAACAAGGCGCCGATCGGTGCGGGCGGTGAAACGATTCTTGTTGTCGAAGATGAAGAGTCCGTGCGCGCGCTCGTGCGCAAAGTGCTCGAGAAGCGCGGCTACGTTGTGCTGACCGCAAAGGACGGCATGGACGCGCTCGAAATCATCGCGCAGCGGACACAGCCAATCGACCTTATGTTGACGGATGTCGTCATGCCCGGCATTCCAGGCCAGGACCTGGCCCGTCAGGTGACAGAGATGCATCCGAAGATTCGCGTGGTCTTCATGTCCGGCTACGCCGACGATGCAATCGCAGGCCGCGGCCTCTTGAAAAATTACGCGCATTTCATAGAGAAACCCTTTACACCGAAAAGCCTTGCAAACATCGTCCGTTCGGTTCTCGATAGCGAGTAGAGTTTGATTATGCGACGACTGTTCTTCGTCATCGTCCTGCTGTGTGTTGCAATCTCCACTCGCGCTGTCGCGCAAATCCCAACTTCCGAATACGCAGCCCGCCGCGACTCACTCGCTCATCACGTAGGCGATGGCGTGGTGCTCGCCTTCGGAGCACCTGAGCCGGTGACCGACGAAGGTTCATTCCGGCAGTTTCCCGCGTTCCTGTACCTCACCGGCTTTCAGGAGCCGGACGCCGCCCTGGTGATGATCGTGCGCGGTGGACGTGCGGCATCTGCGATGCTGTATGCGCCGGCGAAGGACCCGCGCATGGCGCTTTACACCGGCTTCCTGCCCGACTC